>DJKK01000180.1 GCA_002434595.1 Alphaproteobacteria bacterium UBA6544
TCGTCTTGGGGTTTCTGCTAATTGTAAATTTACGCAAGAAGGAAGATTAATTATGAGCGATAAGAAATTAGACGACTTCCTAGCAGATCGCACCGCCTCAGCTATGAAGCGAATAGAAGAAAAAATCTATAAAGAGGTTAGAGAAGGCGTCTGCGAGTACTTTGGCACAGACAGCATCAGGAAGCTCAAAGAGGACCAGATCAAACAAATCAACGAAGCCCAAGAGGCTCGTGATAAGGGTTTTCTGAAACTCGGATATAACCTGGTGCTTAAGCAGTTACGCTGACTATGCGTAAGAAATCCGACCTCCCAACCAAAATCTGTAAAAAGTGCGGGAAACCGTTTACGTGGCGTAAAAAGTGGGCGAAGGAATGGGATAATGTGCTTTATTGCTCGGAACGGTGTCGGCGCAATAAGCATATAGGATAGGTGATGGTGGTTGATTAAGCCCTCTCTATGCGCTGGTGACAGCTTTCTTTAACGCTAAGCAGACCGGTATTGCCCGTGGTATTGCGTCGCATAATTTGCCTAGTCGCTCGATGGCTTCGCTAGCGGTGTCTGGTCTAGGCGTTCTTTCAACATAAGCCGATAATATTGAAGAATAGTGATCGGAAGCTTCTCGTGTAACTTCCTTCATATCTGCTAACTGACCCGCAGCCTCTAATTGAGTAAGGATCGCCCAAACCAAAGGCATTATTGAGGGATATCTTGCTAAGCCTCGCAGCCACATCGGCGGAAACCCGACGGACACAGTCCCTCCGATTGACCTAATTTCCTCAAACAACTCTTTTCCATCGGTCGAGAGGTCTTCAAGATTTATCGGTTTTGGTAAATCGTATTTTTTTCTCGAATCACCCTTTGGAGGAATTGCCTCAATATCATTTTGCTGTGAGTGCTCATTTAATAAAGCCTTAAAGGCGATAATGTTTTGGGCATTACTATATGCGAGGTCATCCATTAAATTTTTCAGGTCGTCTTTATCCTTGTCACTCACCCCTAAAATGCGGAATGCCGGGAGTGGTATTGGCGACACGTTGTCCAAATTGATTTGGGAGTGGAGTTTAGATGCGTAATGTCGGACAGAGCCGTTTTGATAGATCGGCTTTAAAGAAGACCAAACCCACTCTAAAACTTCCTCCTTTAGAGCCAAGCTTCGCCAAATCGTATTAACCATCGACATATCGAGTGTTTGGCGGATGTCGTCATAAATTTCAGCGACCCGACCCGTCGCTTCTGTTTCGGGAATCTCAAACATCTCTTTCAGCGCCTATCCTTGGAGAAAGACCATAAAAAATACTGCGTTTTTCTGATATCTGAAAATGAAGATATCCAGTCGTTTAGACTTATGAAAATTGTTTACGCCGTTAATCCTTTTCCTTCTCTATATCCTCCGCCAATTCCTTAAGCCCTCTCACCGCCAAACGGCGAGCAAGTATGCGATCACCGCCACAGATCGCCGTCAGGCGTCGTAAGTCGACCCTCCTGCGTATGATTTGTTTGAACCATTCCAAAACGTGCTCTTTCACAATAAGAACATAAGTAGAACATTTGATGGGTCAGAAAAGACATTCAGAGCCGAATGTGGGAAAATATTCCGAAATAAGGGGAGGCCGAATGGGAACACTAGTAGAGTTTCGGGGAGAGTTAGGAGCGTTGATATGCGAGCCGAAATAGAACTCACAAACCTCGTTCTTAATATTCAAATTGGATACTACACCGAGAGTGACGTGGTCCCAGACAAGTATATTCTCGATCTCATATTAACAATCGATCCAGAACTGGTACTAATAGACGAATATAAAATGAACCGGGTATTTGATTATGATCCTCTGATCCAGGAAATACAGCGAATGGCGGTGGAAACGCACCACGAAACCCAGGAAAAATCCCTATAGTATGCCCCCAACGATAGATTGACGAATGATCGAAACAGCCGCCAATGCGCAGCAGCTTTCCGATCTGCCGGAAATTCCGATTTTCGATGTCGGAAACGGCGGCCCGATTGCCCTGTTCGAAGCAGACCCGGATCGTGCAGCCGATATCATCCGCCTCGGCCGTGCACAATATGGCCCAAAGGTCATCGCGTGTCTCGACGAGTTGTCGCGACTGTGGTCATCCTATGCGGGCAATATCCACAACTCGGAAATTAAATCAATCGCCAGCAAGCTCCCCCGGGGGGTCTGGTTTATGAACTTGTGCCTCGAATGGGGCTGCACCAGCGGTGTCATGGATGACCCGACGGCACCCGGGATGCGGTTGTTGCGCACATTGGATTGGCCTTTTCATGGCTTGGGCCGAAATCTGGTCATCGCCCGTCAGATCGGACCGGCCGGGGAATACTACAACCTGACATGGCCCGCTTTCACAGGGGTCGTGCAGGCCATGGCGCCGGGCCGGTTCGCGGTTGCTTTGAATCAGGCGCCATTGGTGCGTCGCTTGACGCTACCCGTCTACGTCGATTGGCTGTGCAACAAGATAAAGACCTTTGCCGGCCGCCGCATTCCGCCCGTCCATCTCTTGCGTCGCGTGATCGAAAACTGCCGGACCTACAATGAAGCGTTGGATGAACTGACTCGAACGCCTATCGCGTTGCCGGCAATCTTCTCGCTTGTTGGGACAGAGCGGGGGGAAGGCTGTGTGATCGAACGCCTGGAACGCCGGTCCGCTGTGCTGGAAGCACCCGCGGCCGCCGCTAATCACTGGTTCGGAAAGGAATTCAAACCCGGTAAGGCACGGGGCATCGAGAGCTATCGGCGACATCGGTTGATGAATGGCTATACGGTAAGCCACGTTTCGGGGTTCGACTGGTTGACCTATCCGGTCGTCAATAAGGACACTCGTCTCGCAATGTCGGCAAATCCCAAGGCGGGAGAGTTGTTCGTCATGGGTTTCGAGGCGGATGGACCGGCAACACGGGTCTTCGAACACGTGCATCGCGATTGATCGCGCGAACAATGAATCGCCATCTAAAATCGTTGACTTCGCAATCGCGGCCGCTATAGTCGCGGCTCGTTTCCGGGCCCCGCGTGGGCCTGCAGGGATTTTGCGTTCTCGCGGCGGCCTTGATACTGGCATGTAGCGGGGCGCCGGGCACAAGAAAGCACATTTAGATGTTCGCAGTGATCAAGAGCGGCGGCAAGCAGTACAAGGTCGCCAAGGACGATATTATCCGGGTTGAGAAGCTCGATGCGGAAGAAGGCGCGAATCTGGCCCTGGATCAGGTGCTAATGGTTGGCGACGATAAAGGGCAGACGGTGGGTGCACCCCTGGTCGACGGCGCTAGTGTATCGGCGACGGTCCTTGAGCAGATGCGTGATCGGAAGATCATCGTCTTCAAGAAGAAGCGCCGGCAGAACTATCGGCGCCGGAACGGGCATCGTCAGCATCTTACAGTCCTGCGGATTGATGAAATCCTGACGGGTGGTAAGAAAAAAGCTGCGGCGAAGAAGAAGGCCGCACCAAAGAAAGCCAAGGAAGCAGCGCCTGCGGATGAGGCGCCAGCGGCGGAAGCTGAGAAGGAGTAGAACGCCATGGCACATAAAAAGGCGGGCGGCAGTTCACGTAACGGCCGCGATACTATCGGCAAGCGCCTCGGCGTGAAGAAATACGGCGGTGAAGCTGTCATTCCGGGAAATATTCTGGTTCGCCAGCGCGGCACCAAGTTCCATCCCGGTGACAATGTCGGTATGGGCAAGGATCACACTCTGTTCGCGCTCTCCGAGGGCCAGGTGAAGTTCCACAAGACCCGTAGTCGGACCACAATCTCGGTGGTGTCGACGGCCTGATCTTCTCACACCACGGCCACAAAGTTCAGGGGAATGGCTGGCCATTCCCCTTTTCCGTTGGGGTAAGCGACCAAGCGGCGGCGAATGAGATGAAGTTTCTCGATCAAGCCAAGATTTATCTGAAAAGCGGCGACGGCGGCAATGGCTGCATTTCTTTCCGGCGAGAGAAGTATGTCGAGTTCGGTGGGCCGAATGGCGGCGACGGCGGCCGCGGCGGCGATGTCATGGTGGTTGCGGTTGGTGGTCTCAACACCCTGATCGACTTTCGCTACCGGCAGCACGTCAAGGCCGAAAACGGGCGCCCTGGTATGGGCAAGGACATGACCGGCGCTGCTGGAAAGACAGCTGTTATCGAGTTGCCTGTTGGAACACAGATCTTTGCCGAAGATAACGAGACCCTGTTGGCGGACCTGACATCTGAAGGGCAGGAGCAGGTGTTGTTGCGTGGCGGCGACGGCGGGAATGGTAATGCCCATTTCAAATCCTCGACCAATCGTGCGCCCCGTCGTGCTGACACGGGCTTCCCGGGACAGGAGTTATGGGTCTGGTTGCGTCTGAAACTCCTTGCCGATGCGGGACTTGTCGGATTGCCGAACGCCGGTAAGTCGACATTTCTTGCCTCGGTCAGTCGGGCCAAGCCGAAAATCGCTGACTACCCATTCACAACCCTACATCCGCAATTGGGCGTTGTGTATCTGGATGGTGGTGAGTTCATTCTTGCGGATATACCAGGCTTGATAGAGGGAGCTCATGAGGGTCATGGCCTTGGCGACCGGTTCCTTGGACATGTCGAACGCTGCGGCGTTCTGCTCCATCTCGTCGACGGCACACAAGAGGATGTCGGCGAGGCCTATCGTACAATTCGTGATGAACTCGTTGCTTATGGGGGTGGGCTCGATGCTAAGACCGAGATTGTGGCGCTCAATAAATGCGATGCGCTCGACGACGAAACGGTTGTGGCTAGGAAGGCGGAACTTGTGTCGGCGACTGGTGTCGAGGATGTGCTTACGATTTCCGGCGCGGCGGGAAACGGCGTGCAGGATGCATTGCGCCGGCTGAATGCCGTGATCGCCGAGGAACGCGTGGAGGCTGCGCCCGCCGTCGAGGGCATAAACCGGCCTTGGAATATGCGGCCTGCTGGTCGATGAGCGAAGATCTTTCGCGCGCCCGCCGTCTGGTCGTTAAGATAGGCTCATCTCTTCTTGTCGATCAGGGAAGCGGCGCCGTTCGGCGGGACTGGCTGAATGCGCTTGCTGACGACATTCATCATCTGCGATCCGCCGGCACCGAAATCTTGGTTGTGTCTTCCGGTGCCATCGCCGTGGGTCGTCGGCATCTTGGGCTCATGCAAAAATCTATTCGTCTTGAAGAAAAGCAAGCGGCAGCAGCCTGCGGGCAGATACAACTCGCGCACGCGTATCAGGAAGCCCTCGCTAGGCACGGTATCTCGGTGGCCCAAATTCTGCTGACCCTTGGCGATACAGAGGAACGGCGGCGTCATCTCAACGCGCGCAGTACGATCGTGCAACTGCTCACAATGGGCGCCGTGCCGGTCGTCAATGAGAACGACACGGTCGCTACTACAGAAATTCGCTTTGGTGATAACGATCGATTGGCGGCTCGTGTCGCTGCGATGATCAGCGCGGATACATTGGTCCTGCTATCCGATATTGACGGGCTTTATGAAAGCGATCCGCGCGAAAACCCCGAAGCGGTCCATGTACCCTGGGTCGGGGATATTTCGCCTGCCATTGAGGCGATGGCCGGAAAGGCACCGGCTGGATACTCGTCGGGTGGTATGGAGACAAAGATAGCGGCGGCGAAGATCGCGACCGCGGCGGGCTGCCGGATGGTGATCAGCAATGGCGTCGACACACACCCGCTTGAGCGCCTAGCGGCGGGTGCGCGCTGTACTTGGTTTGTGCCTTCGGCGTCACCCTTGACCGCGCGGAAGCGCTGGATCGTCGGCTCCCTCAATCCCGTCGGCGAGGTCGTCGTCGACGCGGGGGCGCAAAGCGCGCTCAAACAAGGAAAGAGCTTGCTGCCGCCGGGCGTTGTCTGTGTCCGAGGTAGCTTTGCGCGCGGCGATGCCGTGATTATCAGATCGAACGATGGGCAGGAGATAGGACGCGGATTATCCGCATACTCCAATGTCGATGCGGCGCGGATTGCCGGTCGCAAGAGTGGTGAGATCGCGGAAATTCTGGGGTATCGTGGCCGTGATGAACTCATTCACCGGGACGATTTGGTCCTAACGGGCTGATTGCAGAGGCGGCCTTGCGTTCAGGAGAAACGCTTCGGCGGCATCAAGGAATGTTGGATCATCGAAGATCTTGTCGCATTCCCTTTCGAGACGTGCTTCGACTGCTCGTCGACGATCCAAGTCCATGCCAAGCGATAAAGCGATTTCGGCGTAGTGCGCCGGATCCCGGGCAACCAAATCATTGAACTCCATGTGGCGGTAGATCGCGAGGCTGACTCGTCCTCTTAGCTGGTCGCTTGGCAATGTGATCACCGGCGTGCCCATGGCGAGCGACTGATATGTCGTATTGCCGCCGCAAAACGGGAAGCTGTCGAGACTGACATCTGACAGGGCGAGCAACCGCATGAAATCGTCGTGGCTCTGTCGAGGCAGAAAGATAGCGCGATCGGCATGTGCACCGAGGCTGGCGGAAAAGCGCCGGCGCAAACTTTCCCCCCATTTAGGGTCGTGTCCTTCGAGTATCACGACGATCCCGTTCGGATCGCCTTCAAGTATGGCCCGGAGCGCAGTATCCATTGACGGGTGGATTTTGAATATGTTTTGGGCCAGAAAATAGATTTGGACATCCTCCGCGAACCCAAAGTCGCTGCGTCTCGCTGTCGATTCGGGAACCGACGGACGGGCGTAGGAAAACGGCAATCCGGGAAGCGTCTCCAATTGTTCAGAATAGTGGGCACTTGGATCAACCGGGTGGTCGGGTTCAGCGCCTGCACAGGACAGGAAGTAATCTATCGACGGTATTCCGGAGGTAATGGGATGACCAAAGCTTACGGTCTGAACAGGTGCCAGGCGTGCAAAGGCAAGGAAATAGACCACCGGATCCATTCCGATCTCGGGGTAGAACAGGAGATCAGGCTCCGTCGTCGCGATTGTCTGGCGGGCGGAATCGAGGTCCGGCGGCAAAGTAATCATCCGTTCGACATGACTAGCGATCTCCTGGCGGATGGGATCGTCCGGCACCGGCGCGGACTCGAAGCAAGTTACGATGCAGTCCCTGTTTGCACATAACCGCTGAATGAGACCAAGGCACAGCCGACCGATCGAATGGTCGAACAGGAAGCGCGACACAATGGCGATCCGCCGCGGCCCGGGCCGTCGGATCACGTTTTCGCAGTGCGGAGCGGTCCAGGCGAGTATGGGGCATCCCTTTAGATAGAGTTCGGCGAGTTTCTGTTGCCGCGCACACTCATTCTTTCCGTGATAGGCGAGATAGAAACGGCTTCCCGGCGTTTCGGTGAGCGGGTTCTGAAAGGCTGGTGGATCTTCGGAGAGCGTGTCGAGCGCAGCTGCATACTTTGTTAATGCATCTGCATAGGACGCCGCATCGGCGGGCACGATGGGGAGGAGCAGATCGCGCCGGAGACGGATGCCGGTGGGTCCATCCTTCAGCAGTGCTTTATCATAGGCCGCGCGCGCGGCGTCGAGGGCGCCTTGTGCCGCCAGTGCGTTGCCGCGGTTAAGGTCAGGGAGGTACCAGTCGGGCCGGATTTCCGCGCTACGCTCATAGTCGATG
>DJKK01000270.1 GCA_002434595.1 Alphaproteobacteria bacterium UBA6544
GGTCGCCATGGCACGGCGTAACCGGTCCGCCTCCGACGGTTCAAAGCCAGCACCGACGATAGCTATCTTCATCGCCTGTTCCTGGAACAGCGGCACTCCGAGCGTCTTCTCCAGCACCTGACGCAGGGTTTTGGAGGGATAGGTCACCTGTTCCTCACCATTCCGGCGGCGCAGATAAGGGTGCACCATATCGCCCTGAATCGGCCCCGGACGCACGATCGCAACTTCGATCACCAGATCATAGAAATTGCGCGGTTTCATACGTGGCAGAAACGACATCTGAGCCCGGCTCTCAACCTGGAACACACCGAGCGAATCCGCCTTACACAGCATGTCGTAGACGGCGCTATCCTCCGACGGCACGGTGGCAAGGTCATAATTCCGGCCATGATGACGACGCAACAGATCAAATCCGCGGTGGATGCAGCTCAGCATGCCAAGGCCCAGCACGTCGATCTTGAGAATACCAAGGGCATCGAGATCGTCTTTGTCCCATTCGATGACGGTACGGTCTTCCATCGCCGCGTTTTCGACCGGCACCACTCCATCGAGACGGCCGCGCGTGATTACGAAGCCACCGACATGCTGAGATAGATGGCGCGGGAAACCGATCAATTCCTTGGTGAGACGCAGCGCCAGGCGGAGACGCCTGTCAGAGAGGTCGAACCCCATTTCCCTTGCCCGCTCATCCTCCAAGCCATCGCCCCAGCGCCCCCAGGTCTGAGAGGCCAGTGCCGCAACCGTATCTTCCGACAGGCCAAGCGCTTTGCCGACTTCGCGGATCGCACGGCGGGTCCGGTAATGAATCACCGTCGCCGTCATACCGGCGCGCTCCCGACCGTATTTGGCGTAGATGTACTGGATTACCTCCTCGCGACGGTCATGTTCGAAATCAACATCGATGTCCGGCGGCTCATTGCGTTCCGCCGAGACAAAGCGCTCGAACAGCAGGTCGACACGAGAGGGATCGACGGCGGTAATGCCGAGACAATAACAGACGGCTGAATTCGCTGCCGATCCCCGTCCCTGGCATAGAATGTCGTTCTCACGCGCAAACCGCACCGCATCATGCACGGTCAGAAAGTACGGTGCATAGGAAAGCTCACCGATCTGCTTCAGTTCGTGCTCGACCTGTTCGCGAACTGCGCGTGGTACACCCCCGGGATAGCGACGTTTAGCGCCCTCCCAAGTCTGCATCTCAAGTGCTTCTTGCGGCGCCGTACCGTCCGGCGACACCTCGTCGGGATACTCGTAGCGCAGCTCATCGAGGGTGAAGTCACATCTCTCCGAAATCTCCACGGTCCGGGCAACCGCGTCCGGATAATCGCGGAAGAGCAACGCCATTTCACCCGGCGCCTTAAGGCGGCATTCCGCGTTCGGCGCCAGCTGGTATCCCGCCTCATCGATCGTGCATTTCTCACGGAGACAGGCTAATATGTCAGCAAGAGGGCGGCGTGTTGGGCTGTGCATATGGACATCGTTCCCGGCCACCAGCGGGACGCTACATTTTTCTGCAATATCAGATAAGTAGGACAATCTATCCGCATCGTCACCACGCATAAGATTATTGCCTACTATATAGCAATTGCCGGGAAATGCGGTGGCAAGCTCGGCAAGTTGGCCCGCAAATTCCGGTACCGCAGAATTGCCCGGCGCCCGATGATCGGCATCATGAATCGAAATGGCATTATCGACGTCTGGCACGAGCAAAAAAATCGTCCCCTCTCCCCACTCCAGCACATCGCGGCGGATGATTTCACACGCGCCCTTAGGGGCTCGGCGGCGGCCGACAGTAATCAAACGGCAAAGCCGCCCATAGGCCGTTCGGCTGGTTGGATACGCGAGGAGGCTGGCACCGTCGACAAGGTCGAGCCGCGCGCCCACGCAATAGCGAATTCCCGCCTCCTTTGCCGCTATATGCCCCCGAACCACACCGGCAAGACTGTTACGGTCGGCAATGCCAACCGCCGCATGACCGAAGGCGGCTGCCTGGAGCACCATCTCTTCCGGATGAGAGGCCCCGCGCAAAAAACTGAAATTTGTAGTTACCTGAAGTTCGGCATAGCACGACTGACTCATGCGAATATCCCATGGACGAACCAACAACTTTCCTCGACACCACCTCCCTCCCGGAATAACCAGAGCCGCCGCCCTTCGGCATCTTCAATGCGCCAATAATCACGCGCGCCACCGGCCCAGTTCCGGTCCTGTCGCCACCATTCGGGGGAAATCCGTTCGGGCCCATCGGTACGGCGCAGCTGATGAACTCTCCCACGCCAGCGAAACATCGCCGGCGGCGACCCGTCGCGCTCCTCCGGCGTCATCGGCGTCATCGCTTCCGGATCGACCAGCAACCGGATCGGCCGTCGATTTAGTCGGGGACGGTGCCTTAATTCAGGAATTGAGGCACCGTCTCCGACCAAATTATCCCCAGCCAGCCGCTGTGCGCGATCGGGTAAATGACTCTCGAATGCCTGCAGGCGATGCAAACGGCCGAAACCAAGACGGTTACCGAGGCGGTCGAGTAGCGCTCCTATGCCTTCCTCTGTTTCTGTACGGGTTCCCTGCATCACCGCCTGCTCGGGTGCCTGCTTCTCCGTTACCGCCGCTGCCAGCACCATGGTCTCGATGCCGAATCCAGGGTCGACTGTCACCAGTTCTTCCTGAAAAAGACAGGCGAGATGCGCCGGATCACGGGTTGCTCGTGCGGTACCGATCGCAATTTCTTGAAACGACCCATCGACCCGGAAAAACGTCAGTTCGAACCGCCGACCACCACGCGAGGCACGCGCCAAATCCGCCGACAAATCGACAAGCAAACGCTCCAAGCCGCGCGCAATGTCATCTGCATGTCCGATTGCTTCCGCAAAGGCGAGCCGATTGCGAAACGGTGCAACGGGACGGCGGGGCGAGATCGGTTCAGCAACACGACCGAGGGCTTCGTCCAGACGGCGCGCGGCCACGTCGCCAAACCGGGCGACGACAGTGGCACGCGGTAAAGGATAAAGATCACCGATCCGACGCAATCCAAGACGACTAAGCGATGCCGCAATCTCCGGCTCCAAGCGCAATCCCGCGATCGGCAGCGCCGCGATGGCGTCGCGCGTCTCCCCCTCTTCAATGATAACCGACTGGCCCGCAAACCGCGCGCACGCCCAAGCAGATCCTGGTGTCGGCGCCAGTGCTGCACGCGCAGCGAAACCGAAGCCCCGGATGCGGGCGAGCAGATCCGACATCACCGCAGCCTCACCACCGAAGAGGTGGGCACAGCCGGCAATATCGAGCCAAACACCGTCCTGCCCCTCAACGGCGGTCCAGGGCGTATAACGACCGCACCAATCCGCAAGACGGCTGAGCAAGGCTTCCGTCGCCACCAGGTCGTCGGGTTCAACCATCACATCCGGAGCCAGCGCCCTCGCATCGGCAAGCGCCATACCGGATGAAAGCCCCACGGCTTCCGCCGCTGCATCGACCGCGGTCAGTAAACGCCGTCCACGACAATCAGCGGTCAGAACGAAAGGACGATCAGACGAGACGGAATCGTTCCGACGCCGCACCCGGTCGGTCCCCAGCTTCTGCAGCCAGAGCGAGATCACCCGACGCGTCATGGTATTTCGCCTTCCATTCATTCTCAGCACCAACCGTGCCGCGGCAACGGCGTAAAATCAGGCGCCAACCACCACAAGGTTCCGGATCAACCCGCCATCGGCTCGCTACCGCACTCGGTGCGAGACACCCCTCGCCGCTCCTCTCACGCAGTACCATGCCAATCGTGCGGCCCGCTTCCGCGGCCAATTGCAGACGGCGACTCTCAATCAGGCCAATATCTGCCTCAGGCTCCGCAATAACCGCCGCCGGCGCCGTCGAACGCAATCCTTCTTCCATTACCCAGAGCATTTCCTTCGCGCCGCGACAGCGGGCAAGAACGAGACGAGACGGGTCAAGGCCAAGAGCCGCAAGCCCCGGCCCATAAGGTTCTTCTCGGCACGTTACATCGAGACACCAAAGGACCGTTCCCGCAAGGCGCCCGGCAACTACAGCAGCAAGAGAGGACGCGGCGGCGCCGAGAAATTCATGTACCGCGCCTACCGCGAGCCCACCTTCGGGTAAATAACCATCGATTTCCGGTATACCGAGCCCGACCGCACTTCCAATCGGACGCCCACCCCTTTCGAGAGATGCGACGCGACGACGCAAATCAGCCAATATGTCGCATCGGACAGAAAGGTCGGTAATTTCGTCTGATACAGGAAGCGCAGCAGCGGGCATTCGTGACTCCTACCTCTCTAAGCTCCATTTGTTCACTTTTTGTTCTATATTTTCCACCCCCGCACGTCAAGCCTGCGACCGGTTGCTCTGAATGTCGCCACGTCTCGCAGACAAGGCCTCCGTAGCGATCCGATAGAATATCAAAGGGTCGGGAAAGCCCTTCAGCGTCGTCTCACCCCGGGCAACGTCCAGTCCTTCGGCAACAGGGACCACTGCTGAATCGCGCAAGAATTCCTTGCAAAAGAAGAGGACCTATATATCGACCTCCGAACACTAAGCTTCCGGTTCGTCTACAACCGCACACGGTCGACCAACCCGCTTACACGCTCAGACGGTACAGCGAACATGTTACAGGTACTTTGGACGAGAAGAGGCGTAAGTAGATTAACTTCTATGACCGGATTGAACGAGATGGCATCATGGACGATGCGGTTGCCAAATCAGCCGCAAAATTCCGCAGGGTGTTCGAGAAATGAGACATACGTCTCGCGAGGCAATAATACCTACTAGGTGACGACCTCTCGGTGGTCGACGTAGCGTGGTATGTCTATACGCACCGGCTGCGGTTGGCAGGCTATCCGATGGGCCTGCTGAAACCCGAGGTCGACGCTTGGTTCCTAACGCTGCACGCCCGTCCAGCCTTCGCAAACGGTCTCGCCATCACCGAACAGACGAAGCGACTTGTCGCGCAAAATCACCGCATACAAGAAGAAAGCGGACGAACATTACCCGAGATCGCCGGATGGCAATGACACGCCATTTCCCACATGCCTTCCGCTTCGATACCAACAGCGCTAGTATTGGAACAAGATTTGAGGGGGAGACTGATGGGCCAAATTATCGCTGTCGTAACTTATGCGATGCCGGAAGGTAAGGATCGCCCGACCGCCGTGCAGATGTTCCCGGATTCAATTCCGCGCTACATGGCAACGGAAGGATTGTTGCGTAAGAACGTTCTATATCGCGAAGGTCTGGGTGGCGGAATTTATCTTTGGGAGAGCCAAGAAGCCTCAGACCGCGCTTATAATGCGGAGTGGAAAGAGTATATGACGGAAAAGTACAAACATCCGCCGCGTATCGAGATATATGAAATGCCCATTACGATGGATCGCGAGTTCGATTGTGTTTACGACGATGGCGCGGTCGTTCCGGACGCGGCGGAATAAAAAAATTATTACCGCCTCATTCATGAGGAAGATCCCGACACTGTGTTGGTCTTGCCGGGAATTTGCTCGCTTGCTGATATTTTCCCGAAGAACAGGGTTGCCAAGGCTACGAATAAAAGTAATTGTATAGATGTTGTTATTTTTTCCACAAACTTTAAAACATTTTTATTAATAATGTCTGTATAAAATTATTTATTATTGAATAAATACGCGGAATGATAATTTGAATACTTATGATTTCATTATTGTAGGTGCCGGCTCTTCCGGTGCGGCACTGGCAGCGCGCCTTTCCGAAGATGGTCGTTATACGGTCCTGCTGCTTGAGGCTGGCGGCAGGGGACGGCATCCGTGGGTCCATATCCCGCTCGGAGTGGGGCGGCTGCTGACCGATCCACGCTTCGTCTGGCCTTTCAACACCGAGCCGGAAGCGGAACTTCATGATCAGAGCGTTTTCTGGCCACGCGGAAAGATGTTGGGCGGATCGAGTTCCGTGAACGGCATGCTCTTCGTGCGCGGTGCGCCACATAAGTACGACGAATGGCGCGACGGCAACGAGCCAGGCTGGGGGTACGAAGAACTCCTCCCGTATTTTCGAAAGATTGAGGATCGACCGGAGAGCGATCATTCAGAAAGGGGCACTGGCGGCCCAATCCGCGTCTCAAGCGGGAACTACCGCGATCCTTTGTCCGCGGCATTTTTCGAAGCATGTGTCGAGGCGGGTGCCGAAAGGAACGAGGATTACAACGTGCGCTATGAAGGTGTCGGCTGGTTGCAGTATTCGACCCGTAGCGGACGGCGCAACTCAACCGCGGTCGGATACCTCGACCCGGCGCGGCGACGAACGAATCTGAAGGTTGAAACCGGAGCACTGGCCGAACGCATTGTATTCGAAGGGAAACGTGCGGTTGGCCTCGACTATACTTTGAACGGCGTCTCGCAAACGGCACGGGCGCGCGGGGAGGTTATCCTCTCCGCCGGCCCAATGAATTCGCCCAAACTGTTGGAATTATCCGGCATAGGGCAAGGCAGCATTCTGCAGAATTTGGGAATACCTGTCCTGCATGACTTGCAGGGTGTGGGTGAAAATCTCACCGACCATCTGCAGACGCGCATTACCTATGAAACAAACCTGAAGGTTACAATTAACGATATCCTGAACAGCCGCATGCGCGGGGCCATGTCTTTCGCGCGCTATCTCACAAATCGGGATGGCCTGATGTCGATATCTTCTGCCACAGTGCATTCGATCATGCGCAGCGACCCAGATTTGATGCATCCTGATTTGAAGCTCCAAATCATGCTCGTTTCAGGAAAAGACCGCTACTCAAGGAGCCGGAAGATTGGCGTCGATCCGTTCTCAGGCTTCAACATAGGTGTCTTTCCAATCTATCCCGAATCCCGCGGTTCAACCCATATTCGCAGCGCGGATCCGAGTGAACCGCCGAAGATCATCGCCAACTATCTGGGCGCACCGGGCGATCGCGCGCTCATGCTCAAGGGCCTGAAACTGGTTCGAAAAGTTGCCACACAATCCGCAATTGCCCCTCATATTGTGCGTGAGGTCCGTCCAGGGCCGGAGGTCGATAACGACGACGGACTACTGGACTATGCCCGGCGCAGCGGTCAGACATCCTGGCACCCCATCAGCACGTGCCGCATGGGACGCGAAGTGACCGACGTGGTCGATCATGATCTGCGCGTTCATGGCATAGAGGGGTTACGCGTCGTCGACAGCTCGATCATGCCGAACATGCCGACTTCCAATACTAACGCGCCATCTATTGTGATCGGTGAAAAAGGCGCAGACCTCATACGTTTGGCTGCCAGCCATTGATCAACAATCACATCTCATCAGCGACCTATGAATCTTGAATTGGATGGAAAGACGGTTTTGTTAACAGGTGCCAGTAAAGGCATCGGTTACGCTGCCGCTCGCCTTTTTGCACAAGAAGGGGCGATCGTTGTTTTGGCCGCACGACGCGAAGACGAGCTAAACGCCGCGAGGGACGAGATCGCACGGGAGACAGGGGCGACGGTCGAATCGGTTCCCGCGGATGTAACTTTGCAAGAAGACCTCGATCGTCTGGCGGCATATATGGACGACTGCTTCGGACGTGTTGATGTCCTCGTCAACAACGCCGGCACAGGAACATATAAGCCGTTTCTCGAGGTGACGGACGAAGATCTTGAATATGGGATGGCCATTAATTTCTTTGCGCAATTCCGGCTTTCGCAACGGGTTGTACCAATGATGATGAAATCGGGAGGCGGATCGATCGTCAATGTGTCCGGTCGTACCGCGTATCAATCAGCTCTTCCTCCGGGCTCTACATGCACCGGGCCGGCAAAGGCGGCGGAACTTCGGTTTACATCCGACCTCGCCGCCGAACTACGGCCTCACGCAATCCGGGTGAATTGCATTGTACCTGGTGTCGTCATAACAGATGAACGTTTCGAAAAATGGGAGCGCGAGAGCGCCGGAAATGCATACGATGAAACGGAGGCACTGGCGCGACGGGAGAAGATCGTAGCGGAGTTCGGGCCATGGGGTGATGCGGAAGCAGTCGCGGACGCGATCGTATACCTGGCGTCGCCGCGGGCTGACTACGTCAATGGCGAATCTATTTTAGTTGATGGTGCCAATAAAAATTCATACACCCGTATCATCCGAGATTATCAGGATTAATCACCCATGAAGCTGACCGTCAGCGAAGCCCGGCGCCTTTCCGAACAAACACTCGTGGCCGCCGGATATACCGAAGACGAAGCCGACCGGATTACCCAACATATTATGGATACCGAGTTGCGCGGCCTCGACTATGGCGGCCTTGCACGCACGCTCAGTGTCTTTGAACGGACAACTAAACCAGGCTACGAACGGGCACCCATCGAAGTCGTGCATGAGACACCGCTCTCAGCGCTTGTCGACGGACACAATACGATCGGCTATCTGGTGGCGCGCTACGCCTCTGACCTTTGTATCGAGAAAGCCAGCGAGCACGGAATGGCCGTTGTCGGCGCGCGCGATACCTGGCATACTGGAATGCTATCTTTCTTCGCCGAGATGGCGGCGGAACGTGACCTCGTTTCGATGATCGCCTCGAATGCAGCGCCAAATACGGCACCATTCGGTGGAACCGAGGGGCGTTTCGGGACAAACCCGATTTGCTTCGGCTTTCCGTCGAGCGAAGCGCCGGTGATCTGGGATATCGGTACCTCGAACATCATGCACGGAGAAGCCGTCCTGGCAGAAAGACTGGGCGTGCCGTTGCCAGACGGTGTTGCCTACGATGCGGCCGGGAATCCTACGACCGACCCGACATCAGCACTCGCCGGGGCCTTCACGGCCTGGGGTGGGCATAAGGGCTCCGGACTTGCGATCGCCGTGCAGTTACTGGGCACGATGTGCAACGTCGCCCCGATCCCGGAGGGTATGTTCGGTTACGGCTGCCTCTTCGTAATGATGCGGTGCGATTTGCTGATGCCGGCGGAGGCGTACAAAGCGAACGTCGCCCATTATGCGTCCGAAGTCCGCAAGACAAGACCAGTCGCGGGGGGTACGCCGGTCCGCATGCCTTACGATCGTTCTCGGGTGGACCGACACAACAGAATTGAAGCAGATGAGATTGAAATCTCAGACGAGGTCCATGAAAAGTTACTGCGAATTGTCCGTACTAATGACCTTCGCCCTACCTAAGTAAAAATAACAAAATCTTTATGGACCTTTATCTCAAGAGGACTGGGCGACAGGCCAGAATCCTCCTAGCTTTCCGCATATGAGATTATCCGTATATCCTATTCGCGGACGTCCGTCACTTACAACCTCAATGTTGATTGCTGTATGGCCGGATTCCATCGTCTTTGCGCCAAATACCGCGCTCACTAGGGACGCCTCAATAGAGGCGCCTGGGCTCGCGATATGTTAAAACGCGCCCCCTCCAGGGTTGGAAACAGCTCCACGTGAAAGAGCGCCCAGCATCTTAATTCGATCTAATCGGCGACAGCACGATAGCATTGACCGCCAAGTATGCTGCATGTAGGCCGTGAAGCACAAACGACAAACGTCTCGGGCACATAGTTTGCCAATGACCCCGGGTGCCATTTGACCGCCTCCAAGAGTAAGAATTACTCCGCCGCCATTGCGATCAATTTTGGCGCCGGCAACTGGATCGGGTTGATCTCGGCAATCGGCTTGCTGAAATGTTTCTCAACGCGAGGCAAAACTTCGGTCGAAAATGCCTCCATCGAGGACAGCGCCGTCGCGCTCGATACATCACCGACCTGGAAGTAAATGTTCATATGGCTCGGGCCGTAAAGTTCGATCTCCTCGCAGAGGCGTTCCGCCACGTACTCTGCCCCACCCGCTAAGATATTACGTTCAACACGATCAAGCGGCGGCTCCCCTTCAAAGCCGACTTCGTCAACCATGTAATCGTCGACCAGGGTCTCCTGACGGCTCCGCAAAGCTACGGCAATGCGTTGCTGATACCGGGCGCCGTCCACATAGCGTTCGATCTCCGCACGGTCATCGCTCACACAAACGAAGCGAAGCACACCAATCGGGATATTTGAGGTATCTTTGCCTTCCGCGGCATAGCACTCTTCGACTTGGGTGCGCAGATCAC
>DJKK01000224.1 GCA_002434595.1 Alphaproteobacteria bacterium UBA6544
GTAGCGGCGCCTGCTCCGCAATTGACTTGATCGATGGCCCACCCCCGAAAATGCAGACATCCCTGCCTTCGGTCACCTTCCTCAACTGCGTCAATTGTTCGGCGATCGAGACCGGATAAAGATCGGGATTGCGAAAATACACGCCTTCGCCATCGACGCAGCATATATCGCGCATCGCCTGCTCCGCTTCGTCTTCCCAGCCGCCCAAATACGCGGCGACGGGCTTGAGGCACGCTGGATCACGAACAGCTGTGGAATGATTTCTGGTATCGATGGAATCGACAATCTCACGAAGATAAACCTTCGATTCCTCAAGATTTCCATTCAAACGAAGCGCCCGACTCGCCAACAAAAGTGTGAGTGGCCTGCGGTGTTCCGGTAGTGCGATGAGGCGTTCCGAATATTCAACGGCCTCCGAATATTTTCCATGCGCAGTAGATAAAAGAGCGAGCTGATTCAGCGCCAACGGATAATTAGGATCTATCGCCAGAACACGCGCGTATATCTCCTCCGCCATTTGCAATCCGCGGCCCCTACGGCATAGGATCGACGCACCCTTACAGAGAATTTCCGGGTCATTAGGCGCCAGCGCCATAGCCTGAAACGCAGGTTCAAGCGCACCGTCATCCAGATCCATGAGTGTTCTATCTAACGCGGACCGGAACAGTTTTTCGATCGTTTTCGGTATATCCTCCTGGTCGGTTGCGCTGACTTCGTCCATTAATTTAAACTTGTTCATTTTATGAAGATTACAGACAACTATCGACCTATGCCCGTCAATTGTCGAGCAATCCGGTGCAATTTACGATGAGCCATTGCGAAGAAGGCTGGCGTATTTCAGAAGACGTTACTTTCGTCGTTTCTGGCAATGGAATGCTCGCTTCCAACCACCGAGCGAAGTCGCACGTTTGGATAGACAGCGCTCTGATGTCCGCCCTAATCGGAGACTTACAGGAAGGTCCATTCAGGCTTGCGGACCGAACGGAATTCACGAACTACGAAGGCCTCTATGCTAACCCAACTGGTCAGTCAAAGGCGGTTACCTCCGATTATATCGAATTCCAAGAAACACCTGATGCGCTGGATTATCTCGAAGGCAAGATGATCGTGATCCGCGACGATGCAAAATATGCCAAATATTTCGCGAAAAAGACCTCACTCTTGGATACCGAACACCTTGGAACCTTTCATCAACGCCTCGGCGTCGAGCTCTTATTACATCGCCGCATTAATCCTGAAGAATGGTGGTATAATCAGAAGTATAATCCGGAAAGCGATCATCTTCGCGAAGGCCTCTATAAGTCAGTCCAATTCGCCTTCATCGACAGTTACGCGCGCCGCTGCAATATGTCCGGAAAGTCTATCTTGGATTTCGGTTGCGGGGCAGGTCTCGCTGCATCTTGTTTTGCCGCAAGCGGCGCTCAAGTGGTTGGGATCGACCCGAACCTTGAGTTATTAGAGAAAGCATCTCGGGATATCGGCACGTCCTTTACACCGATTCATATGAACCTTGCTGCAGACGACCCACTATCGGCTTTATCTGATAAAAAATTCGATCTGATTTGGCTGGCAGATGTCCTTTTACTTTATTTCTACCCGCCTTCCCCTGATCCCAATTCTATGTCTCCGATGGAATTATTGCGAGAGCTTGGCAGACGCCTTAACAAAAATGGGCAGTTGGTGGTGCTGCAACCGCACGGTGTCTTTTGGCTCGCCCCATGGCTCGGAAGTGATGGCATGCCCTTTACAGCCCTGACGGAATATCGGAACCGGATCTATTCAGTCTCACCATCGCTAGCGGAAATGTCGACAGCGATTGCAGACGCAGGTCTGCACATAGACCGCATCCATGAACTGACACCTGAAGAACAGCTGGAAACGGACCCCCTTGGGTACAACTTTGCCCGAGAATTTCCGCTATGGTGGGCCTTTGAATGTCAACGGAACGCTGACGTTCCCGAGTGAAACTGCGAGGAACAGTCGATATCGGATACGATTTATAAGAAGCAGAGGTCCACGTATATTTGCGGATAGCAAGGTTTCGGTGATTTCGATAGACGCCCAGCGCAAACTTTCCCGGCACAATGGTTTTCAAATATATCGGGGCGCAATATCCGCCGAAGAAGTGTTGCGATTTGCCGAGATTGTGAAAGCGGGATATGGCGTTGGTGAATTGGAGCTCTTCACGCGCGCGGATATCGTCAATCAATTACCGAAGTTGACCTAGTTGAATACAGATCCCCGCATAGTAGAATGTGTCCGGGCTTGTATTGGCAACGATTTCCGGTTCGTTCAGTAAAGTGATTTTCACGCCAACTACGTCGCCCATGAGGGGCATCGCAATTCTGCAAATCGTACATTCGGTGTCGGTCTCAATTTGCATGATAAACCCGCACCATATCAAATTGCAAAAGCGATGTTTTACCCTGAAGCACAGGACATCGCGCTCGCGATACTGCCGCGCATTCATCAGCTTAAGGTACTAGCGACATAAGATTGTCGAGATTTGAAACTTACGACCTTGTCCCGCACGGTAACACGCAGGATAGCAAACTATACGAAGATTGGAACGTCCGTCCTGTCTTGGTCGAAGGTGTGTCTGGTGATTTTCTGCTGTTCGATATCCGCCTACTCCATGGAGGTCGCGTAACACGCAGTATCAGCCTACACTGCAGGTAGCACTGGACAGCCCCAAGCCTCAAGTGGCGATCGTGTATGGCGGTGACAACAATCATACGCGACGCTTCCACTCCTATACCCATTATGCTTGAACAGATATGGGCTATCAGGACCTACCGCTCAATTTTCAGGAACTTTTATCCGACAACGTCCTGCTTCTCAGTGGCATGGACGAAAATATCTTTGAAAGCAATCCTGCGCTCGCTGAAGGAATTGTCTAATTCAGTCCTTAAAGCGCCGTCTGACAATCAGCGGACACCACAGCACAGTGCGAAAAGATAGTGCGCCATCGCATGAAATCCGGTGTGCACGACTTCGTCATTCATTGAAAATATGAACACGTTTTGAAAAGATTTCAGCATCGTCTCGCGCAACTCATTACCTGACTTGCAATTTACGTGGCCGCGGCGGCTTTGGCTCGACGCGTGGACCTGGCTCTCAAGCGTTGGCATTCCGATTATCGCAATACCGTCCTGAACAATTGAACCTGCCAAATTCTTGATGAATGTGCCTTCGTCGGCGGGATCAATATGCTCTAAGACATCCAACGAAAAGGCGGCATCGAAAGGTCCTTCTACTGGTCCCCGCAGAATGTCGTGTACACGTAAATCGAGGGTCCAGCGTTCCTGAATACGGGCTTGCGCGTCCTCAATGAACAGAGGATCAAAATCGATTGCGGTGACTTTGGGGACGAACTGCTGGACCACACGAATTCCAAACGCGTCGGCGCACCCGACTTCGAGGACAGAGTTCTTTCCCTCAAGCATGCGTGCAACAAATTTGTAACGTGCAAGCTGGAAGCCCAGACGTTTAGGGTCGTCATACCAAGTCTGATTACTCATTAACCCCATTCGAAAACGACCCGCTTCGTTTTCGACATCAAACAAATCTTCGTATTGGTCTTCCTTCGTTTCTCTGGAAGTCATCGAACCGTAAACCCCCGTCCGACACGCAATTTAAGGCTTATGGACATAGTCATGGGGCAAATCCTTTATATGCTCCCAGTGGCGCTCAACCCATTCAACTACCTCGTTAAATCCGGTTTCCAATTCAATCTCCGACGCCCACCCCAGTTCATTCCGAGCCGCAGAAGAATCAATCTCATAAACGGCATCCTGCCCGATACGTTCATCGACATTGAATGCTACCTCTTCCAGCGAATATCCCATTTGCTCAGCAATGCGGGAAACAACGTCGCGTACAGAAATGCCCGATGGCGGCGATAAATGGTAAATTCTGCCAATTTCACCTCGTTTCAGCACTGCGTACTCACCGCGCGAAACATCGCGAACGTGTATATAGGATTTCACCGCTTGGCCGCCGCCATGCAAGGGGATTTTCCGTCCAAGCCGAATGTAGATGGCCGAACGCATGATTATTTTGAAAAGTTGCTGTCGGGCGCCGTATACATTCGTCGCCCGGACAGACATTAAAGGTAGCCCCTGGTGCTGTTCGTAGACTTTCAAAAGCATATCCGCCGCCGCCTTGGATGCCGCATACGGCGTGCTCGGATTCATTGGCGACTGTTCTGTGATCGTCCCGACGCAAGACCCATATACCTCGGGCGATGAAATATGAAGATAGCGCTCGACGTAGTCGTTTTCAGAAATGTGCTTAAGGATACAGGCCAGCGCGGTACAGTTTGTCTGAAACCACTGGTCGGGATGATCCCAACTCGGGCCGACTTCGCTCTGCGCGGCGAAATTGACGATCCAACTCGGTTTCTCGGCATCCATAAACGCTAAGAATGCGTCGATATTTAGATTGAGATCGAACCGTTCGAAGCGAAAGCGTGATAGTTCCGACCTCTCACTATATCGGAGGAAAAGGCCTTCCTTTTGGATCGAGCGGCTCACGCCAATGACCTCAAGGTCATCGTCATCTAGCAGTAAGTCGATAAAGTCTTGCCCCGAGAAGGAGTTACTACCTATGACGAGAACCTTTTGCATTCAGTAACCCAAGCAACTCGTTAAAGAGGACAACTACGGCCAGGTATTGGCAGCTAACTTATCGATATCGCATTTCAGCATGCAAATTTATTGCCTAAATTCAATGACGCGAGACAATACGTAATAAATTTGGCCGCTGCACACCTCGATAGAGAGGCACACTTATCAAAGTAGAAATTGATCACTTCGCAACCAAAAAACGTAAAAATGCTTCCATTCATGAAATTCGTGCGATCTCATCAGTTGTAGCCCAATATGCTAAACGAAACTTAACCAACTCAATGCCCCGAGTGAACATTCACGACCAACCTTCGAGACCAATTCAACTCTTAGACCGGGACCCGGATGACGGACACATCCCTATACGCCCATTATGATCTCGCTGTTGCCCGGCCAACATTCGATATCTCAACGTTTCTCTATATTGCCCAAATCGAAAA
>DJKK01000086.1 GCA_002434595.1 Alphaproteobacteria bacterium UBA6544
AAGGTTCATGGACATGACTGCAATAGACCGTCTCGACGGCCAATTTTGAGGCAATCTCGGTAATGATTGTTGTCGCATCCCCTCGGCGTAGAATGAGCGGTATGTTCAACGCGTCGAGGCGAACTCGAAGGGCGGACAAGCTATTGTGGAGCCACCACCTGCTCGCGGCGCCCATTCGGCGTTCGTCGAATGGATTGCCGTTCAAGATATAGAGCGCGACGACCGTTTTGGCTGATTTCGCCGCTGCGGAAAGCGCTTGGTTATCAGTCGTCCGCAAGTCTCGGCGAAACCAGATCAAGCCCGTTGTGGTCTTTGTCGTCACTTCTGATCGTCGCAAAATATTTCTGCTTCCGGCATGTCGCCGGCCCATTCTAGGCGAAAATGATATCAAACGGCATAAGGGTTTGCATGGCCAAAAAAGTAACGCATACAGGCCATTTCTCCGATAGGAATACCATTCCGATAGAAATACTATATAGCTAAATGCAAAATTGGGATTTGCGATGAACCTCTTATCGCTTTGCTCGCTGGGTAAATGATGTCGGCTATGGATTCCGGCATTCGGGAGTACATCGGGGATTGATCGATCTAATTTCGCCCGAGGGCCGATATGGCGGACAGACTGGAAATCCTTCAAGAACTCGATACGGAGACTTCATCCAAGCATGCAAAGTATGCGAGACTTGCCGCCTTACTCTTGGGCGCAATCAAAACGGACCGCTGGCCACCGGTCAAGAAATTGCCGACGGAGTAAGAACTCGCCCGGGTGACGCCGCATAGTCTTGGGACGGTGCAGCGTGCCATGCGTACACTGGTCGCTTCCGTTTTCGTTGTTCGGCGACAGGGTGCGGGTGGCTTCGTTGCCGTACCGAAAAAATCCCGGGTGATTTATGGCGTGTTCGCTTTTGGGTAGAAGTTGAAGTGTCGTTTTGCCGATTTTGCCGAAGGGTGTGTTCCGCGCCCGGCATTCTGAACGGGGTCCTTGGTACCGCTTCCTCCCATTGGACGAATCGGCGGAATTGGTGCAGATCGATCGCGGCATTTCGGTGGATGGTGAGTTTTCTGTATTAAGTAGACTTTTCGCCGCGGCTGATCCATACGTCAGCCTGCTCTACGTGCCTCTCTCGGAGCAGGATGACGCGCATTTCGATCGAGAGTTTCGCGACGTCTTCGGCGTCAGTATTACGTCGGTTTCTCTGGATTCAAGCTGCACAAGATTTCCGGATAAGATTTCCAAGGCTCTTGCTTTGCCGCGCGAAACGGATGAACTTGTGCTGCATTCGGTCGCGAAGAATGTTGCAGCTATGCCAAATTATTACGAGAAAATCTACATTTCGCCGAACGGGCGGCGCCTCCATATTGCGGACCGGAAAGTGGGGCCGACCGTATGATTTCCAATCCAAGAGCGTTGCTAGAGCATCTGATGGAAGCAGCGATAGACGCCGCTGATCCGGCGAAATGTCTGGTACCCTTTCTTCCAGTACCTCCGTCCGGCTGCACAATCGTTGTCGGGGCGGGTAAAGCGTCCGCCAAGATGGCCCGTGCCGTGGAGGATCATTGGTCCGGTCCGCTCGAAGGCCTGGTCGTTACGCGATACGGTCACCGCGTCGCGTGCGATCAGATCGAAATTGTTGAGGCTGCGCACCCGGTTCCCGATGCGTCCGGCGAATTGGCCGCGCGGCGCATTATGGATTGTGTCAAATCCGCCGGGCCAGAAGATCTTGTTCTCTGTCTGATTTCAGGCGGGGCGTCGGCGTTGCTCTCATTGCCCGCCGAAGGACTGACCTTGCGCGACAAGCAAGACGTAAATCGGGCGCTACTGCGATCTGGTGCCCGCATCGGTGAAATGAATTGTGTCCGCAAGCACCTTTCGGCCGTAAAGGGTGGGCGGCTGGCTGCTGCAGCGGCGCCCGCGCGGGTCGTCACACTCGCAATTTCGGATGTTCCCGGAGACGATCCCGCAGTTATTGGTTCCGGCCCGACAGTCGCCGACGAGAGCACGTTTGCCGGAGCACGGGCAATTTTCGATCGTTATGAATTAACGCCATCCGCTTCCGTTGCGCGGGTTCTGAGCGCCGCCGTCGACGAAACCCCGAAGCCAGGTGATACCCGGTTGGCGGCCTCAGAATGTATTCTCATCGCAACGCCGCAGATGTCCTTGGAAGCTGCGGCTGAAGCGGCTTCTAAACTGGGGATCACGCCAATTGTTCTCGGAGATGCGATCGAGGGTGAAGCCCGCGAAGTAGCGAAGGTCATGGCCGGGATCGCACGGCAGGCCGCGCGGCGCGGACAACCAGCCCCGCCGCCGGTTGTTTTGCTCTCTGGCGGAGAGACAACCGTTACCGTCCGTGGTGCTGGCAGGGGCGGGCGCAATACGGAATTTCAATTGGCGCTCGCCCTGGCGCTCGACTGCGAAGCGGATATTTGGTCGCTGGCTGTCGATACCGACGGACTTGACGGGACGGAAGATAATGCTGGGGCAATCGTAACACCGGATACATTGGCCCGTGCCGCCCAAGTCGGGTTGAGTCCTGAAGATATGCTTGCTGACAACGATGGTTACAGTTTTTTTGAGTCGCTCGGCGATCTAACGATTACAGGGCCGACGCTCACAAATGTGAACGACTTTCGTGCGATTCTCGTGCTGCCGCGTTGACGTAAATTCTCTATACTCTCGCTACCTGTGAACTTGAATCCTATAGAGGGAAATCTCGATGCTTTTTCGTCAGCTCTTCGACGCGGAGTCATCCACGTATACCTATCTGGTCGCGAGCCGACCGGGTGGAGAAGCGCTGATCATTGATTCGGTTCTCGAACATACCGACCAATACTTGCGGCTGCTGGAAGAACTCAATCTGAAACTTGTAAAAGTGGTCGATACGCATACGCATGCCGATCACATCACCGCTATGGGCGCGCTTCGGGATCGGACGAATTGCGTGACGGTCATGGGCGAGGAAAGCGGAGCGGATGTCGTCTCGATGCGGGTGAGAGAAGGGGATACAATCGACATTGAGGGACTATGTATCGACGTTATCTATACGCCCGGCCACACCAGCGATTCTTACACGTTCAAGTTGAGCGACCGCATCTTTACCGGCGATACCCTGTTTATCAGAGGAACGGGCCGCACCGATTTTCAAAACGGCAATTCTGAGGCTCAATACGATTCGATCTTCAACAAACTTCTGTGCTTACCGGACGAAACACTCGTGTTTCCGGGGCACGACTACAAAGGGGAAACCATCAGCTCCATTGGCGAGGAACGTCGATATAATCCTCGACTTCAGGTTTCCAGCGCTGCTGAGTATGCGGAGATCATGGACAATCTTAACCTGGCGAATCCGAAAATGATGGATGTCGCCGTTCCGGCGAACCAGAAGATTGGCGCGGCACAGGGGGATGCGTTGAACGCGTCTTGGGCCCTCGGCATCGATGAGGTGAAGAATCGCTGTTCCGGTGGAAATTGCGTGCTGATCGACCTCCGCGAGGAAACCGAACGTGAGCAGCATGGCGTCATACCGGGCTCTGTCCATGCACCTTACGGCGAACTTGACGGCTATGTCGGGGAGGGTGGTCTGTTGCGCGAAATGGCCGAAAAGGCTGACCGGCGGTTGATTTACTACTGTGCTTATGGCGAACGATCGGTTATGGCGGTTCAAATTTCGGAAGGCATGGGATTGAAAGGGGTCTATCACCTCGTTGGGGGTATAGATGCCTGGAAGAGAGCCTACGAAGAAGTGATCTCTCCGGCAAAAGGCACAGCAATCTAAGGCTATTGGGCTGCGCTGTTACGATATTCGCGAAATGTCTGAAAGACCAAGCTCGCTTCGTTCCGCAGCTTGGGCAAGGTTTCGGACAGTACGGCGGGATCTTCGGAATTTCCTGCGCTTTTGAGTGACTACACCAATTCGTTCATTCGATAGTCACCGAAGGTGGCTCAACTGCTTTCCAGAGATTGTACTGTTTGTGCGATCTGTGACATATCGCTCGAGGCCGCCGCAGACGTGATGGTGTCGACCTGATGTTCGGCTGTTACAGAAAAGTGTCGATTAAGTGTGGTACGAGACTGGGATCGGTGTTTTCACCAAGTTGGCGTAAGGCAGGTGTGTCGAGGGGCCTCTTCGAGACTTGGGCCGTGGTGTAGGTGGGTATTGCAACGTCGACGTCTGCGTTCAGCCAATTTGCGCTTTAGGTAAGAAAACGTTCTTGGGTCGTTTGCTTCGGAAGGTAGCCCTCCATGCCCAGCGCGGGTAGTTTGGATTGATCGCCCTTCATTACGTGCGCCTTCATCGTGATGATGGGTATCTGCGCTCTCTCTGATGGAAGTTTTCGAATCTGCTGCATGGCACCGACGCCATCGAGTTCGGGCATGCCGATATCCATGAGTAATAGACCGTAAGAGCGTTGCTGAACTGCTTCCACGGCTTCCAGCCCGTTGCATATGTTGTCGACCCGAAGCCCAACTTTCTCCGATATGCGCGGGCCACCAATTGATTGGCCGTGTTGTCTTCAGCCATTAAGATCGAACCGCTCTGTGCCATATCTC
>DJKK01000331.1:0-1776 GCA_002434595.1 Alphaproteobacteria bacterium UBA6544
TCCAAATACCGTCGAGAGGCCGCCGTCGATCACGAACTGTTTGCCTACTGGCAGGGCATCGCGCATCTCGACGATACGGCGGAAGTCTTCGATCGATTCTTCCGACTTGCGGCGCACGTTGCTGAGGTTGTGGGTCTCGGATACGGAGGCTACGAAGTTAAGTTTTTTCATTCCAAGTTGGACACCGCGTTCCGCGCCTTTCATGTTCGGAATCAGTGCCGAAATGATGCAGTCGCCGGTATCGGTGGCATGGGCTGCTTCGACCACCTCCACGGCATCCTTAAATTGGGGAATCAGCTTGGGAGGGACGAAGGAGCAGACCTCAATTGCTGGCATACCACTCGCTATTTCCGCTTTCATCCAAGCGATCTTCGCTTCTGTTGGAAAGAACCCGTCAACGTTCTGAAGTCCGTCGCGCATTCCGACTTCGCGGAACTCAATATCTATACCATCGCGCATGTGCGAAAATTCTCCCTACACTTAATTTGCGTATTTGTCCGGACAAGTCCTACCAAAGTTTTATGTCGGGTGAATTTACCTGTCAAACCCGATGTCATTGTCGCAGTCGCTGGTCCAATTTTAAAGGCCTGGCCGACGAAGAAATGCTTTTTCAAGACAGCAACGGGCTTCGATTTTTTCGACTGCCATGCCTCAAACCGAACGTTGGTGACGCTGCGCCCTGCTTGAAGAGGGTAACGCGCGCAAATGTATCTTGCGTGGCGAGGTAGGGACGCAGGTATTTGATGGACAGGTTGACGATTTTTGGAAACCGCACGTAGTCGCCCTCAATCAAAACCTTGAGGATGGTTGTATGTTCGGGGAGGCCACCAACGCCACCGCCATGAACGGCCGATATGTATCGGTTGCCTGTGTTCGAATCAGTCTGCTGTATCACCGTCGTCGATTCCTTGTCCTCCTCGAGGAGGTCTATATCAACAAAAGAGGTATAGGGAATGAGGCAATGGATTTCCGAGAATCGGCCCTCATCCTTGTCCGTCGGCTGCAGTTAGTTGATCCGAAGGTTGAGCGTCGCGACGGCATGTTCGGCCGGCGTGAGGGATAGGACAGCGCAGTCACCGGCAGAATCGAGCAAGGTTGTGACCACTCCACCATGCATGATGCCGGATTCCGGATCGCCGACAATGTTGTCCGAATTTGGCACGCGCATCAGCGATGCACCGCGTTCGACATACACGATAGAGAGGCTGAGTGCGACGGACTGTTTAACCTGTGCAACATTTCCCCAATGTCATTCAGGCTGCAGTAGGCACTATAATTATCTTTCTTCCACGGCATTCTTACTTTCTATATGCCTTCCGTTTCGCCTGCCATTCCAAGGGTCGCATAAAATCACCACTCCAGAAGCCTTTGCGCGTCAGTCGCGCGCGCGCCTCGGCGTCTTTATAGTCATCTGAAAGACCGATCGTTGCAAAGGCGTGCCCGGTCAGGACCATCTCAAGTGCGACATCGAATTTTTCGCCACGCGTCGCACCGTTCTCCGTGTGTCTGAAATAACTTTTAACGCGGCAGGTCGCGCTAACGGCGCCCTTGGGCATCTGCGATTTGACGATGCAGTCCAGCGGGTCGGCGCCGATATATAGGAACAGTCTCCGCATGGAGACCTGACCGCAATTGAAGCGGTTGCCGCGCTTGTCGATACAGAACTGGTCCATTTCGGGCGCGTCGATGCCGTAAAGGTGCACGGTTTTGCCACCTATCCGCACGGTATCGCCGTCGACGATCGTTGCCTGCCCGACCAATGTGTCGGCGGCGGCT
>DJKK01000331.1:2172-7580 GCA_002434595.1 Alphaproteobacteria bacterium UBA6544
CACGGGACATGGTCGTGCATCCCGCATCGCTATAGATCATGCGGATTTCACGTTCCGGATAAATACAAAGGAAGCTTCACCATGTCTAACAATCCAATGTTAAACATCGCCAAGGACTTCGACCGCATATCGGAGGCGCCATTGAAGCGCTTCGAAGGTTTGCTGCTTGGCCGGTTTGCGACTAAAACGGGCGCAAGAGAGCACTCTAGAGCGGCATCCGGCCGGTCTGCGACAAAACCGCATTCGTCGGCACGGCATTTACCG
The DNA here is from genome assembly GCA_002434595.1 of Alphaproteobacteria bacterium UBA6544. Classification (GTDB taxonomy): domain Bacteria; phylum Pseudomonadota; class Alphaproteobacteria; order UBA8366; family UBA8366; genus UBA6544. The sequence goes on from DJKK01000331.1 coordinate 2,437, forward strand.
TTTCTTATGCCGTTGCGGACAACCGTGGTCTGCTCGTTTCAATTGGTAATTACGTCGTGGATGCCGGAGACCTAATTGTTGGCAACAGCGACAATGTCTTGATTGTGCCGCGAGGTGAAATCGATGCCGTCCTTCCCGGTCTTGAACGGACAGCGCAGAAGGAAAAGGGTCTGGAAGCCGAGATCGCTACCGGTCAGACATGCATGACGCTGGTGTACAAGGCGCTGGCGTAAATGTAAGTCAGGTGGATCGAGAAAGCGTAAACGGTTGTTCCCTATGACGCTGTTAAAATTCCGTCCTCGGCGGCGACCTTTAGCGGTGCCCAGTTCTGTGAACGTACGTACTCTGGACGTGGGTTCTCAACGTCCGTGGGACGGTTCTTACACTGATTGAAGCAAAAGAAAATCTGCCAGCGGTCTTCCGCTGAGAGATTGTGGCCGGACGCGTGCAATAGATTGCAATGAAAGATCGCCGCCGTGCCGGGGCCTCCGGTGATTGCAACCGGTTCCGCATGTTGCGACATGAACTCCTTCATATCGCCCGGTGTCGCAGCCCATAGATTGTAGGCTGTCGAATCGTCCCATCGGGGATTGGTACGACCGACTTCATGACTGCCCGGCAGGACGTACATGCATCCATTCATCGGGGTTGCTTCCGTCAACATGACGGTCATCGTTGTCATGTTCGGCTCGGCGATGCCATCGAGATGCCAGCTGTGAAAATCCTGATGCCACGGCCATGCAGATCCTTCGATGGCGGCTTTCATGTTTAGTTTGCTGTGATGCATATAGACGTTGTCGTCGCGGAGGCACTGTTGCGCAGCACGCAGGACGCGGGAAGTGCGGGCGGCGGCCCGAAACGCTGTGGACGCTGTCTCTCCGTCTTCCTCGTGAAGGCGAAACATGATTTTTACGGCGCCATCGTCGCCTTCGCGCACGACCATTTCAGAATCGATTCGGGAGACGCGTTCCACTTCGCTGCGCAAGACCGCGACCTCTTCAGCTGAAAAGAGGTCCGGGAAAATAAGAAACCCGTCGCGCTCATACTGTGCGACCTGTTCAGCGGTCAGTTCCATCGGCATTTCCTCCGTCTTTCAAAGAGCATATTCCGCCCTACGCCGTCGTCATCCCCTTTTCGGCAATGCGGCGCGCCCTAATTCCAGCCGTGGTCGAACTTCGAGGATGTTATCATGGCGCAATCGGGCCAACCGCCGCTGGTCGGAATCAAGGTGTTGGATCTTTCCCGTATTATCGCGGGACCGCTCTGCTGTCAGCAAATGGCAGATATGGGAGCCGACGTTCTCAAGATTGAGAACCCTAAGACCGGCGATGATTCGCGAAACGCGACGAAACCATGGGCCGGGAAAGATTCACATTTCTTTCAGGCATTTAACCGGAATAAGCGAAGTATCGGTCTCGATTTTCGTGAGGGCGAGGGCAAGGAAGTATTCTTCAAGCTTCTCGCAGACGCGGACGTTCTGGTCGAAAACTTCCGGCCGGGGGTGATGAGCCGATACGGGCTCGATTATGCGTCGATCAAGGATGATTTTCCGCGCCTCGTCTATTCGTCGGTTTCTGCCTATGGAGAAACGGGGTCACTTTCGGACCGGCCCGGTTTTGATCCGGTGCTACAAGCGGAATCCGGCCTGATGTCGATGACAGGAGAGGCGGATGGCCCGCCGCTTCGGCATCCGGTTTCGATCATCGATATTATGACAGCACTTCATTCGGTGGGTGCCATCATGGCCGCGCTCTGGGCGCGCCAGGATACCGGCAAGGGCCAGCAAATCGAACTAGCCTTGATGGACGTCGCCGTTGCGGCACTTTCGAACGCTGGCCAGTCTTTCCTTTTGTCCGGCGAGCAACCAAAAAGGGCGGGCAACTCACACCCCCTATCCACACCCACGAGTCTCTTTAGTGCTAAGGACGGCGATCTCTATATGGCTTGTGCGTCTGATCGACTGTTCGGGAAGTTCTGCCGCGATGTCATCGATCGCCCGGATTTGCCGGAAGACCCAAGGTTCAACTCCACCAGTGCCCGGTTCGAGAATCGCCCGGCACTTTTCGACATTCTGAACGAAATCTTCGCCACGAAGACACGCGCTGAGTGGCTCGCCAAGATGCGGCATTTGCCCGCGGGCTCGCTTCAGAATTTTGAAGAAGCTCTGAATTCGGAGATCGTAAAGGAGCGCGGGATGGTGACGGAGGTGGAACATCCCTTGGCCGGACCGATCAAGTTGTTTGGATCGCCGCTTAATTTTTCCGACACTCCCATTCGGGAGTTCACCGCCGCACCGTTGCTTGGAGCGCATACGGATGAGGTCATGCATGAACTTGGGTATGATGATGCGAAGATCGACGCGCTCCGCCAGGCGGGCATTGTAAATTGAGGGGGAGAGATTGTGATGGCTGGCCCGATTTTTCACAGTTTTGATGCCGCGCCGGACAAAGTCGCGCCGTTTAGCCATGCGGTGGAATGCGACGGTTGGATACAGCTGACAGGCCAGATGCCGACGGACCCCGACGACGATTCGGCGCCCCTTCCAGAGGGTGTTGAGGCACAGACGCGCCGAGTGATGGATAATCTAACCATTGTGCTCGGTGAACTCGGGCTCGACCTCTCGCACGTTCTGTCCTGCCGGGTCTATCTAACTGACTTCTATCGCGACTACGATATGATGAACTCGACCTATAAGTCTTACTTCCCGGAGGACAGGCTGCCGGCGCGTACCTGTGTTGGCGTCACCGGTCTTGCGCGCGAGGCATTGGTCGAAATCGACATGTTGGCGCGGAGGCCCGCGTAATTGATCGTTGGCCGGTTTTGTCGAAGGCCTGCAGATCAGCGGCCTTGTAATCGGCGAAGCGCGTCGTGTCACAGTGAATTGACCAGATCGAAGTTTCGACGGCACGGTTTCGCTTGCACTCGATCTCTCTGCCTTTCTCAAAGAGCCTTCGATTGGATTCGATGAGTTGGCGGTTGTAACTGAGTTGCTGCCGATTGTTGAGGCTATCTTTCAAGGACGGTAGGACGACATGCACCATCGGCGGGTAGCGTTGGCCCTTTCTGACCATGACGGACTTAAAGAATCCGAAGTAACCGTTCACGACGGCTTCATTCGCGAGGCTGCCCGGTTCCTCCAAAGTGCTTGTAAACGAGCGTTTAACAGGCACGTGGCTGTCCTTGGTGCAATACACGGTAACCGGCGATGCCTTGATGGGCGTGGAAAGCAGGCCGGATTCCCGCATTCTCTGGCGATAGGCTGCTTCGGATAATTGGCACGTTGCGTCGTTCGGAAATATGACGAACTGAACCGTTTGGACATTCCCGGATGCGCCCCGCTACTCGAAAACACCCGGACGTGCCGGGGGCGAACACAGATTCGGCGCACAGGCCGCCGGCGAGCCGGCAAGTAGTAGTATGAGAATCTGGCGTATCAATGTAACTACAGTCCGGCGCCCGTCATGGGTCAACTGACCATTCCGCGAGAGCCCGTATGAAACGCTTCACTTGGTATCTGATGTGCCCCCGCAAAGGACGAAGGCTTACTAGCGCAACTTCGGCAATGCCTCGATGAATGCGCTGAGATTGCGTCCCTGATGCAGAAATAGTAACGCACATCCGAGCATGCGGTCGCGCGCCTTTCCGGCAGTAGGACAGCGGTCGATGGGAACCGCCGCGGTACCGTAGGTCGGGCGCGGATCGCCATTGACGACGATATCCGGCAGCACGCCGACCCCCTGAATTTGGCGTCCCGCGGCAGTCACGTACTTGTGCGTCGTGAATTTCACCCGCCCGAGTGCTCCGAACGGATAGGCTGTCTGGACGATGCCTTTTCCATAACTCCGCGTGCCCATGATGATTGCCCGCTGATGATCCTTCAAAGCGGCGGCCAGTATCTCCGAAGCGGATGCGCTGGCCTCATTTTGCAGGATCACGATCGGCAGTCCCTTAATGAAATCGCCACGATAGGCGTCGTAACGTCGTGCGCCGGATGACTCCCGGCCGATGGTTGCCACGATCATTCCCTTTTCCAGGAACGCGTCGGCAACCAGAATTGCCTGTCCGACCAGTCCACCGGGATTGTTGCGGAGATCGACAATGTAAGCGCGGGGAGCACCGCCACCCATTTCTTCGCGTATTGCAGCCAGCGACTTGCGCAGCAATTTTTCCGTGTTTGGCCCGAAGAAAGCGATGCGGATATAGGCGATGCCGCCGAAAACTGTGTGGCGAAGTGGCAGAACGCGGAACCGTGTTCGCGGGACCGTTAGGCTAAGCATCTGGGCAATTTTGTTGCGTTGAATTCCGAGTAATACGTCTGTTCCGAGTGGCCCTCGAATACGTCGCATGGCCTCGGCAAGTGTCGCGTTACGCACCACCTCTCGGTCGATTTCAATGATAATATCCCCCGGCTCGACACCGGCATTTTGGGCCGGACTTCCGTCCAACGGAGCGATAACTTTCAGTTCGCCATCGACAATTAAGGCTTCAATGCCAATTCCGCTAAGATGTTTGCTATGCAATTTCATTTGACGCGCGTCGAAGGTAGCGTAAGGGTCGTTCAGCCGACGCAGCACGGTATCGACAGCAGCGTGGGCGAGATCCTCTGGGTGGCTACCGGATGGTTGGCGCCTCAAGGTGATAGCGGCGAAGTTCGCGAGTTCACGGACATCAAACGGTTCGATAAATGACGTTGCAATTCGGTCGATCACCTTGTGAATAAACCTTAAGGCGCGGGCTCTTTCTGGTTCCTCGATCGTCAAATCCACACGGGCTTGGAATGCGGTATCGAGGGAGAGCAGGGCTGTCTGGTCGTCAAGCGTCCGCGCGCTCGCTTCCGTCACTGACCAGCCAACCGTTAAATAGACCGCGAATGTCATAAACCACGCGCCAATGCGCATCTTTACCTTCGTTCGTACGGCGAAGAATCTATCACTGACCATGCTGCTGGCCGATGGATGGCCGCGTCAAGAGCGTGCTAGAAGGAAGATTAATTTGCGACCCGCGCTCGGGATATATAAAGATCGTCTTCGAGCCCTTCGAAGAAGGTGTTGATCTCCGGGTGCGAAACTGGGTCTGGGTTCACCTCGGGAATGAGATTCTGCTCGGAAACGTATGCGATATAGGGGCCTTGAGCGTTTTCCGCG
>DJKK01000175.1 GCA_002434595.1 Alphaproteobacteria bacterium UBA6544
CTCGATGTAGGTGTCGCTGCGCGGCACGTAGGCTTCGGGCTGGTAGTAGTCGTAATAGGAAACAAAATACTCGACCGCGTTGTTTGGAAAGAATTCCTTCATCTCGCCGTAGAGCTGCGCGGCCAGCGTCTTGTTGGGCGCAAGTATTATGGTGGGCCGCTGCACTTTCTGAATGACATGCGCCATGGTGAAGGTCTTGCCGGAGCCGGTAACTCCCAGCAGAACTTGGTTGCGCGCGCCGCCTTCCAGGCCCTCCACCAGCTCTTCGATTGCTTGTGGCTGATCGCCGGAAGGCGCAAAGTCCGAGACTAGTTTGAATTGCTTTCCGCCTTCGGTAAGTGGCCGGTCGTGGCGTTTGGCCGGCTCCCAGTTGTGCAGGAAGGCAAGCGATGCCTTGTCGAGATCGGACGGCTTGGTTGGCGCTTCGGACATCTCTCGGTTATACCTCCCTCCAGCCTTGAAATCACGCGTCCATACGCGAGGTCACGCGATATGCACACGCCGCGGCTCCGCCGGAATATATCGTCTCCTGTTACCTGTGATAGCCTTTGAAGAAGAGCTCGCCGTCGCACGGACGGAGGCGCCTTGGTGAGCGACAGAATTGGCAGACGTTAATGAAACGCAAACACGCGATGCGGATGGCGCTTGACCTGATCGACGGCAAATAATATCGCGTCGCGCCATGTACGATTTAAATCGTCGCTGTTGGACGCGTTCCCGACACACGGCGCGAACGCTATCAGCAGGCCTTTCCCCACATGCAAGTTGCCGTCGGGATCGCGCGTTAGGGAAGCCAGGAACTGGGTTTTGTGCTGCCGTACAATCATAACGATCATGGGTCGGGAAGGTGCGGGTTGATCCACCAGTGGCGTCGGCAGTTCCGCCGCAGCGGTGACGGTAATCGCGTCAAACGGCGCTGCGACCGGCCAGCCTCGCCATCCATTGCCGACGCGATATTGGATATTGCTGAAACCCATTGTGCTGAGATTCGCGCGCAGCTTCTTGAAGGTCGGTAATCACATCCACGATAAAGACGTCCCGCGTCATCTCTGCCAGGGCGGCGCTGCGCCGCGAGGAATCGGGCACGAACCAATCCCGGGGAACCTGCGCGAGCGGCGCCACCACACTATCCGCAAACGTCGACCGACCAGTATGGTCCGCCGTGCTTTTCGCGTCCGCCGTGACCTCCATTATGAGGCGTTGGCGCTATCGTTCAAAATCGGCTTCTGCCATATCATTCTCCGAGGGGGGCTTGCGGGTTTGGCTCCTGCTTCTCATATACCGGCGAAGGAATATATTCAGCCTTGGGGATTTCATCATGACCAAAGCAAAAGCAAAACCCGCGTCGGACGAAATCGCGAGCGGTGGTGAACGCCATCAGTTTCAAGCAGAAGTAAGCCGTTTGCTGAATATCGTCGCCAATTCGCTCTATAGCGAAAAGGAGATTTTTCTGCGTGAGCTGATTTCCAATGCGTCGGATGCTTGCGACAAGCTCCGCTACGCCGCGCTCACCAATGAAGCGCTGGCGTCGGGCGATAGTGCGTTTCGGATTGATCTGAAGTTCGATAAGGATGCAAAGACCTTGACGATCGCCGACAACGGCATCGGCCTCGATCAGCAGGACCTCATCGAAAATCTGGGCACTATCGCGCGATCCGGTACGGCAGCGTTTGTTGATTCGGTTTCCGGCGGCAAGAAAGAAGATGCGTCCAGCGCGGGTGGTGACGTCAATCTGATCGGCCAATTCGGTGTTGGGTTTTACTCCGCCTTTATGGTGGCGGACGGAGTGACCGTAACGACCCGCAAGGCGGGCGACGACGTAGGATGGTGCTGGCGTTCCGACGGCCTCGGTGAATTCACTATTGAGCCGGCGGCCGAAGCCGACCGCGGCGCCGAAATTGTCCTGCATTTAAAGCAGGATGCCGAGGAATATCTCGACGCATCGCGGATTCGTCAAATCGTCAAGACATACTCGGATCATATTTCCTTTCCGATATCGCTGACTGAGGTCGGAGGTGGCGAGAATGCACCAGTTGGAGAGCGGTTAAACCAGGCATCGGCGATTTGGGCGCGACCGAAATCGGATGTAGACGAGGCGGCGCACAAGGAGTTCTACCACTACGTGTCGCATGCCCGGGATGATCCTTGGTTGACGCTGCATTTCCGGGCTGAGGGCATGATTGAATATGCGGGCCTGCTCTATGTGCCGACCGCGCGGCCCTTCGATATTTACCATCCGGAACGCAAGTGCAGCGTAAAGCTATACGTAAATAAGGTCTTCATCACTGACGACTGCGAGAACCTCCTGCCATCCTGGCTGCGGTTTATGCGTGGCGTGATCGATTCCGAGGATTTACCGCTGAACGTGAGCCGCGAGCTGCTGCAGAACAGCCCGGTCCTAGCCCGTATCAAGGCGGGTGTGACGAGCCGCGTGCTGAACGCATTGTCGGAGAAAGCCGAGAAAGAGTCGGATGCGTACGTGGGCTTCTCGGAAGCCTTCGGTCCGGTTCTGAAAGAAGGCCTGTACGAGGACTTCGAGCATCGCGACAAACTGATGAAACTCATCCGATGTCGGTCGACCGCGGGCGACGCGCTTGTAGGGTTGGATGAATATGTCAGCCGGATGAAGGACGGCCAGGAAGCCATCTACTATATTTCCGGCGATAATATTGACGCGATCCAGCGCAGTCCGCAGTTGGAGGGGTTCAAGGCTAAGGGCATCGAAGTCCTGCTCATGACCGACCCGATCGACGAGTTTTGGATTCCCACCGTCGGCGTGTTCGAAACGACGCCGTTCAAATCCGTAACCCGTGG
>DJKK01000243.1 GCA_002434595.1 Alphaproteobacteria bacterium UBA6544
CTGTTCGACAGGTGGCGTAGGTCTCGCGGGCATCGACTCATTGAATAGCCATTTCACCCATCGGGGTGTTGATTTTGCCATCATGCATTGCGTCTCGATCTATCCGACGCCGTCGGAAATGCTCGAACTCAACCAGATAGAAGCCTTAAGACAACGCTACCCTGACCGCCCGATCGGATGGTCTACTCATGAGGACCCTGAGGATACCACGCCGGTGATGATGGCCGTTGCGAAAGGCGCTTCTCTTTTCGAAAGACACGTGGGTGTCGCAACGGACGAAATAACGCTGAATGCCTATTCCTCGACGCCGGAACAGGTCGACCGTTGGATTGCCGCGTTCAAGCGGGCGAAAGACATGTGCGGTGGGAAAGACCGTCCAGATTCGCCTGAAATTGAGCAGGAATCAATTCTCTCTCTGAAACGGGGTGTTTATGCCAAAGAGCCGGTCGCGGCAGGTGTGCCGATCGAGCGGGCGCAAGTTTATTTTGCGATGCCATGTCTGGAAGGACAAGTGGATAGCGGGGTGTGGCGGGACGGGGCGATCGCGTCTGCGGCTATCGATGTCGATGAAGGCTTATTCAACAATAGCGTTTTGTTGCCGGAATCTCCGCCAGAATTGGTACTGAAGACAGCGGTCCACGAAGTGAAGGCTCTGTTGAACGTCGCGAACGTTCCGTTGAACACAGAGTTTTCCACGGAATATTCTCACCACTATGGGATTTCGAATTTCCGGGAGACAGGTGCGGTTCTGATCAATTGCATCAACCGTGAGTACTGCAAGAAGATACTCGTGCAGTTGCCAGGACAGAAACATCCCGAGCATTTTCATAAATTGAAGGATGAAACCTTCCAGGTTCTCCATGGCCAATTGCATATTCAAGTGGACGGCAAACACAGCATTCTCGGACCGGGGCAAATATGTCTGGTGCAACCGGGCATCTGGCACAGTTTCTCGACGGAAACCGGCGTCGTCTTCGAGGAAATCTCGACCCGCGACGTCTTGGGTGATTCTTACTACCGTGACAAAGCCATCAATCGGATGGAACGGAGCGAACGGAAAACGGTCGTCGATCACTGGGGGCGGTTCCAATTGCCCGAAGTGCTCGGTGGTGTCGGCGCCGAATGATCCGATGCGTTATCTTCGACTTTGATGGCACTTTGCGTCAGTCGGTCGCCATCAAGCACAAAGCGTATTTTGCCGCGGTTCGGGACATCAAACGGGGCGAAGAATTGTTTCGCGAGATTATCCGTGAGTTTCCTAGAATGACCCGCTACAGCGGATGCGCTCTGTTTGCTGAACGTGCGCGCGATCTTGGAATTGATTGTCCCGATAGTGAAGAGCTTGCGGCGCGATATACCCGCGCCTGTGAAGACGCAATCGCCGCCTGTCCGGAAGTGCCCGGGGCGACGGCATTCCTCGACTGGTTGCAAGCACGCCCCGTATATTGCTTCGTTGTATCAGGTACACCGCAAACGCCGCTTCGCGAGACGGTAAAGCGGATCGGCTTCGAGGACCGGTTCGTCGATGTCCTCGGTGATCCCGTCTCCAAGCCTGAGCATTATAGCGACATTCTCGCGCGCACCGGGTTGCCGGCTGCAGCGCTGCTTGCGGTTGGTGACGGCGATGATGATAAAGCAGCTGCGGAGTCGATCGGCGGCCGGTTCGTTCGTGTAAGAGGCGGGGCGGAGCAACCTCAAACCAATGAATGCGCAGTCGATGCGCTCGACGAAATTACTTCAATTTCGGACCTGGAATTTCCAGACGCTTAGGATGCATCCGCTATGTCACACCAAACCGGTGTGTGATCCGACGCCTTTTCCTTGCCTCGCGGGCTGCGATCTATCTCACAGGCTTGAAGGCGGTCCGCCGCCTGCGGTGAGAGCAAGAAATGATCGATCCGGACGCCCTCGTCGCGCTGCCAGCGACCGGCCTGATAGTCCCAATAACTATAGGCGCCAACTTCTTTGTGGAGGGCTCTCCAGGCTTCTGTCATTCCGAGGTTTAACAAAGACCGAAAACGTGACCGTGACTCCGGCCGACAGAGAGCGTCGTCGGCCCAACCGATTGGATCGAAACAGTCGTCGTCGGTCGGGCAAATATTATAATCGCCGCCGAGCACGACAGGTGTTTCACTTGGCAGAAGCGAGTCTCTGACATGATCGACGAGGCGATCCATCCAGGCGAGTTTGTAGTCGAATTTGTCGCCCGGTGTCGGATTGCCGTTGGGCAGGTAGATTGAGGCCACTCGAATTCCATCGATCGTGGCTTCGATATAGCGGGCCTGCTCGTCCTCAGGGTCGCCCGGCAGTCCCCGTTCGACGTCTTCAATCGGCCGCTTGGAAAGGATGGCGACGCCGTTGTACGACTTTTGGCCATGCGTTTCGACCATATAGCCCTTGTCTTCAATTTCGAGCCGAGGGAACTGCTCGTCGACGGTTTTCAGCTCCTGCAGCAGCGCAACGTCGGGCGACGCTTCGTCAAGCCATTCAAGCACGCGGGGAAGTCGTGCTTTTATCGAATTTACATTGAAGGTAGCGATTTTCACGATCGACTCTCCCAACAAAAAAGGCCCGCATTGCGGGCCCTTTCTATCATGTCTCGTATTGGATCACATGGAAAACGATGCGCCGCAGCCGCAACCCGCCGTCGCATTCGGATTATTTACCTGAAACGCCGAGCCGACCATCTCCGTCACGAAATCAATTTCAGAACCTGCCAGATAATTCAGCGATGTATCGTCTATCACGACTTTTATGCCGTCTCGTTCGAAGACGGAGTCATCTTGGTTCTCATCCTCGGAGAAGTCGAAGCCGTATTGGAAGCCGGAACATCCACCGCCGGATACCGTAACCCGCAGCATCAGATTGGGTCGATCCTCAGCCGCGAAAATTTCACCAAGTCTTTTGGCTGCAGCGGCGCTGATGCTCACAGATCTCTCGGACGGTTTCACGGCTTCGGTGGCGAATACATCCATTCCCAACTCCATGACTTTTCTTGTCTTGAAACTTACGGCTTTTACGTGGGAAATTCACCCAATTTTTCAAACTAAATCTAGTGTTGCTATTTGAAGACATGCCCAGATATTGTGCAGCCATGTTGCAAACCCTAGCGTCTTATGCAACCCGTTCGGCGGATAGTCGTGGCCGTTTGCATACGGAAGCCGAGAGCCGACGTCGAAGCAGCTTTCAGCGCGATCGCGACAGGATTATCCATTCGACGGCGTTTCGTCGACTAAAACACAAGACGCAGGTATTCATTTCACCGCTTGGTGATCATTTTCGCACGCGCCTGACTCACAGCATAGAGGTGGCGCAAATCGCGCGGGCGATGGCGCGCAGTCTCGGTCTTGATGAAGATCTAACTGAAGCTTTGGCATTGGCCCACGACTTTGGTCATCCGCCGTTCGGTCATGCCGGAGAAATTGCGTTGGACAGTGTTATGGCGCCCTACGGAGGTTTCGATCACAACGAGCAGACGTTGCGAATTTTGGTATGGCTTGAACAGCGATATGCGGCATTCGACGGTCTTAACCTGACCTGGGAAACGTTGGAAGGTGTCGTAAAGCACAATGGACCGCTTGTCGGTAGATGCCTGTCAGTCCCGTCTTCGATCTTGCGCTATTGCGAGGAGCAAGATTTGGAATTGCACACGCATGCTGGATTGGAAGCGCAAGTGGCTGCCATCGCCGACGATATCGCCTATGACAATCACGATATCGACGATGGTCTTCGGGCGGGGACTTTTTCCGTTGCAAACCTCGCTGCCGTTGATCATGTGGCCACAGCATTTGATCAGATCCGCCACAAGTATCCGGATGCCGATGAGAGCCGTATTACGTTTGAAGCGGTTCGCCGGCTGATTGGTGAGATGGTCGAAGATGTACTCGATGAGACGCATCGCCGCCTTTCCTTTGAAGCGCCAAAGAGTGCGGGCGATGTTCGCGCGTTAGATAGGCCTGTTGTCGCTTTTTCTGCCCCTATGACAGCTAAAGACAACGCCTTGAAAGAATTTCTCTTCCAGCATATGTACCGGCACCCCGATGTAATGCGGGAAGTCGACAAGGCAAAACGGGTAATCCATGATTTGTTCGAACATTTCATGGCGAACATGGGCGATCTCCCGGCAGAATGGGGGGGACAGGCGAAGGGCGGCGACGATACTCGTGTTGCCCGCGTCATTGCTGACTATATTGCGGGCATGACGGACAATTATGCGCTCAAGTGCCACGAAGAGCTTTTCAAGGTGGACGCTAGGGTCTGATGAATCTGTTTTCCGAATACCGCAATCGTATCGTTGATGCCGTCGAAGAACTCGCTTCGAATGGTGATTTGCCGCACGAGTTAGACACCTCGCGCATTTCGGTAGAGCCACCGAGAGACGCGTCGCATGGAGACTTGGCAACGAACGCGGCGATGGTACTGGCGAAGCAGGCTGGTATGAAACCACGAGACATCGCGGAAATGCTGGTCACTGGCTTGCGCGCTCAATCTGAAATCTCCGCCGCAGAAATCGCCGGTCCGGGTTTCATAAACATGCGGCTCGACTCGGTGGCCTGGTATGCGGTGTTGGCCGAAATACTGCGGCGTGGGCAGGCGTTTGGCGCATCTGACATGGGAACGGGGCGTAAGGTCAATGTTGAGTATGTCTCTGCAAATCCAACTGGTCCGTTACATATCGGTCATGCGCGCGGTACCGTATTCGGCGATGCGCTCGCCGCATTGTTAGAAAAGGTCGGCTACGACGTTTGCCGGGAATATTATATCAACGATGCCGGCGCACAGGTCGATGCCCTCGCGCGCTCGGCTTATCTAAGGTATCGCGAAGCCCATGGCGAAGAAATCGGCGAGATACCAGAAGGTTTGTATCCTGGCGAATATATGGTTCCCGTCGGTCAGGCGTTGGCCAAACGCGACGGGATGAAGTGGCTGGATGAGCCGGAACACGTGTGGTTGCCCGAGATCCGCGAATTCTCCATTAACGCGATGATGAATCTCATTCGTGATGATCTCTCGACGCTTGACGTACGGCATGACATTTTCACTTCTGAGCGATCGCTGGTCGAGATGGGTAAGGTCGACGACGTGCTGGAGAATCTTGAAGGCCGCGGGTTGATATACACGGGCGTCTTGGAGCCTCCGAAGGGAAAGAAGCCCGATGACTGGGAAGCAAGGCCGCAAACGTTATTTCGGGCGACGGATTTCAAGGACGATGTCGACCGGCCGTTGAAAAAGTCGGACGGAAGTTGGACATATTTTGCGTCTGATATCGCATATCACCGCGATAAGTATGTGCGGGGTTTCACCGACCTGATTGATGTTTGGGGTGCCGACCACGGTGGATATGTCAAACGAATGGTGGCGGCGACCGACGCAGTGACGGAGCAGGGAGCTCGTCTCGACGTTAAGATCTGTCAGATCGTCCGCCTTCTGGAAAACGGCGAGCAGGTGCGGATGTCGAAACGTGCCGGAAACTTCGTTACGCTGCGGGATCTGGTCGACGAAGTTGGTTCAGGCGTTGTGCGGTTCATAATGCTCACCCGGAAAAATGATGCGCCGCTTGATTTTGACTTGGCCTTTGTCCGGGAACAGTCGCGCGAGAACCCGGTTTTTTACGTTCAATACGCGCACGCTCGGTGCCATTCGGTCATGAGGATGGCTGCTGATGAAGTGCCCGAGATCGATACGGCGACCGAAGCGCTCCAAGGAGCAGACCTGTCTCAATTGACGGATGAGGCCGAACTCGCACTCATTAAGACGCTCGCCGCTTGGCCGCGGACACTTGAATCGGCTGCGGAGGCGCATGAACCGCATCGGTTAGCATTCTTTCTACTCGAAGTTGCGAGTGCGTTCCATGGATTATGGACGAAAGGAAGCCGTGAAAACCCATCCTTACGGATGGTGCGGAACGATGCTCCTGAGCTTACCCGGGCGCGTCTTGGACTGGCCCGCGCTACTCAGATTGTCATCGCCTCGGGTCTGGCGATATTCGGCGTTGAGCCGGTCGAGGAAATGCGCTGATGGCGCGCCGTACCGACAAGTTAAAGGAGGAACTTGCGGCCCTGGATCGTGAGGTAATTGAGGACCGCGGCGCGGCGCGACGGTTTCATAAGGCGATTCCCATTGTAGGTGCGGTTGTAGCGATGGTCGGATTTGGGACGGTGACCTGGTATGCCTACAATCAAGGTATCCTCGAAGGTAGTGAGGAAGCAGCGCCATATCTCAGGCCGAAAGGCGAGCTGAAGACGACGCCGGTAAATCCCGGTGGCGTTTATGTGCCAAATCGCGATAAGTACGTCTTTAATACACTTGAGAAACGCGAGGATGACATGAAGGTTGAACGCCTTCTGCCGCCGCCCAAGCAACCCAGGGATTTTCCGAAGCCGCAGACTTCGAGCCCACAGGTCGCGACACCTCAAAAATCAGCACCAGAGCAGCCAGTGAAGCCGAAAGTTTCAGGCCAGAAGAAGCCCGAACCGCGCACGGCAAATGAAGCGCTCAAGCAGGCCTTGAATTTTGTCCAGCAAGATGCGCCTCCGCCGGGCTCGGAAACGGCAGAGGCCGCAACTCCCGAGACCGAAACGAAACCCGCGCAGGTCACGCCGCAGAGCGGCCCGATCAAGCTGACGCCGGGACCGAAGAAACAGACCGCCAAGCCCACACCCCCGCCCCCGCCACCTTCTGAATCTGATGTACAGGCTCCGGCAAAGCGCAAGCTAACCGCGCTGACCGCGGACCCTAAAGTGCCGGCATCTCGAGTGCGCCCGCGAGCGAGGCGGTCCGCCGGGGGTAAGGGGTATTATATTCAGCTTGGCGCGCTGCGTTCGCAATCTGCAGCTGAGCGCGCCTGGCGCGTCGCGCAACAAAAGAATCGATCGCTCCTCGGCGGGCGCGATGTGGACGTAACGCGCGCGAAAGTGCCGAACAAGGGCATTTACTATCGCGTCCAATCGGGCCCATTGGTGAGCTCAGCCGAGGCTAAAAATCTATGCGATGCGTTGAATAGGCGAAAGCAAGTTTGTTTCGTCGTACGTAGGAGATGAAGCCATGACGGTTGCCGCAATCTACACTTGCGCCGGTCACCAGCTGACAGACGATGAACGAGCCTTCTTTAAGGATGCAGACCCATTCGGCTTCATTTTGTTTGGGGACAATATCGACACGCCGGATCAGATTCGGGCCCTGACTGCATCGTTGCGGGAGACCGTAGGCCGCGACGATGCTCC
>DJKK01000016.1 GCA_002434595.1 Alphaproteobacteria bacterium UBA6544
AGGGTCGTCAACGGTGGCCGAGCAATCGACCTTGAGATCAGCAAAGTTCGTCAGTATGCAGCGATGTCACGGCACGACATCGCCTTTCCCAAAACCCGATTTGCGGTTGGACGAGAGGAGATTCTCGAGACCGCGCATACATTCGGCGCGCCTCTGATCCTGAAGCCGAACCGAGGCGGTAAGGGCTTGGGAGTACAACTCTTCAATGATCTCAATACGCTGGAGACGTATCTCGAAAGTGTCTTGTTCGATGCGGGACGTGACGGCACCGTGCTGCTGCAGGAATTTATCAGAGCCCCAGACCGCACGATCACCCGCCTGGAATTTGTCGGCGGTAAATTTCTCTACGCTGTCCAGGTCGATACGAGCCAAGGCTTCGAGCTTTGCCCTGCCGACGCCTGCCGGGTCGACGACGTATTCTGCCCCGTCGGTGAATCAGCCCCGGATTGGCCGATGTTCGAGATCATCGATGGTTTCACGCACGCTAACATTTCTCTCTACGAGCGATTTCTGGCCGCGAACGATATCGACGTCGCCGGCATCGAAATGATCGTCGATAAAGACGGCGTGGCCTGGACCTATGACGTCAACACCAACACTAACTACAACCCGGACGCGGAAGCCGCAGCCGGTCTGACGGGAACTGCCATGTCCGGCCCCGGTGCCGTCTCTGCATTTCTGGGTTCAGAGCTTTACCGCACAGCCGAGCCTTCGCTCGTGGCCGCGGAATAACCAGGTTCCCCGGCGTACCAAAAGGTCAGCCGGGAAACATCGCAGGCAGAACTTAGGGCCGGCATCAACAGATGCCGGCCCATTTTTATTTGCCGCTTCGGTTGCTGTCGGCAATATCCACGCGATGCCGGCGAAGATCTCAGGTAAGAGAAGTGCCATCATCGAGGGATATCTGTCGGTCTTCTTAGGATGAATCACACTGCTAAGTATCGGCTGCATCGAGGACCGCCTTGGTGCGAACCATGATCACGCCAGCCACCGCGATAACCCCAAGCCCGAAGCATGCCATGGCCGCAAGCACAACCGACCAAATCTCGCCAAGCATCGGAATCATCGCATAGTAAAGCTTCCACACGCCGAAATACGCGATGAAAGTAACAAGTAACACCAACATGATGTAGCGCCGGACTGTGGCGAAACTCATCCGCACACACTCACCGGTTTAGCTTGCGCCAGTCCTCAATATATGAAATGCAGGTATCTGCGTCGACAACGTCTGCATACCGCCGGCCGACATCTTCCAGGTTCTGATGGTGCGGCACGGGATCGTGGTCACCGACGCAATCCTCCGGAACCATGGTCCGGAAGCCATAAGAGAAACTGTCGATTGTAGTCGCGCGGATACAGCCCGATGTGACACAACCAGTTACGATCAGCGATTCGACACCTTCCTTCTGCATGAAAGTGTGGACCGGCGTCCCAAAGAAAATTGATGGTCCCGTCTTGCGCACGATTACGTCGTAATCCTTGTCGTAGATGCGCTCGTCGAGATCCGTTCCCGGCGCGCCATCTCGCAGATCGGCAACTGCCCCAACCTTCCAATGCGGCAACTCACGGTCGTTACTGTAGCCTACATAGCAGTTCGCAACCGGCACACCGGCACGGCGCGCACTTTCCAGGAGACGTGCTGTATTCTGCACCCCCCGCTCGATCAACTCAGCCCCACCCATCGGCATTTCCGGATCGGTAAATGCGGTTTGAAAATCGACGACGACAACACCCGGCTTGCCGCCGAAACCGATATCCGCCTGCCCGTAACTGCGTTCCTCGTAAATGTCACTCATGAGACCCTTCCTCTTCCTTTATTAATATGCACCCGTATTGGTCCGCTATGCTCAGGCATAAATTTCAGATCGGCGCGTTGCGTCATCCGGGGTAACATATGGAGATAATACGTCATTCCGGGGCGCCCGCAATTATTGCCTGACACTTCCATTCGTTCCCTATTTCAACTCGTTCTTTACAAAATCGCCACCCTTTATGATCATTGGCATGTAGGCGCCTTGATCCTGCAATAAACTCAAATCCTTAAGCGGATCGCCGTCGACGACACCGAGATCGGCAAGTGCCCCCGCCGCCGCAGCACCAAGGTCACCTGTGCGAATCAAGTTTTGCGTATTAGTTCGGGTTGTCGACCGGATCGCTCGGCGAGGCTACGCCGCCGGACGCCATTATCCTGATATGATCGGCAACTTTGCGGATTTCATCTCGGGCGGCGCGCCGTACTTTGGGCACCCCGCCGCAAACCAGACCAAGCGCCATCGGAAAGTAGCCACAGGCACATCGGCGTCGAACAAGGAAGCATTCCTGAATGATTCGCCGTCATGAGCCGTCTCCCGAGACGTGCAGGTACGCCGGCGCCGCAATGCTCGCGATGGTCATAGCGATCTCCGTATCTCCTTTGTCGTACCAGCCTTCCTCATGCATCAGATTACAGGTACCAAGCGTGACACCGTTCCATACCACCGGCACATTCAGGATGGCATCGCAGCCAAGCGAGTGGATCAGCTTATGGTCCAGAAAAAATTCCCGAATGTCGTCTGCATTGTAACCAATGTAACAATTCTGGCAGATCAGTAGTTGC
>DJKK01000205.1:0-5683 GCA_002434595.1 Alphaproteobacteria bacterium UBA6544
GAGATTGGCGATATTTATCTCCTCTGCAAGAACGAACTCGACAATGGTACCCGCTGTTCACATCTCTATCGCAAAGGCGCCTACGAGGATGATACCTGCCCCGTTTGCGGCGCCTATGCCGCCGTCGACATCTACAAGGAACAGCAGCTCGGAAATACTTTGAACGAGGGCGGGCTGCACCGTCTCTTCTTCGAACGCGTGCCCCGGGTTTTTGACGACATGGACCCTTCAGTTTGGTCGAATTTGGGCGGCCTAGCCTGGCGTTCTGCAAACGCCAAGGAGCAGGTCTTCATGGCGTTTTGTATGGCCTATCAGATCGTCTCCGGCGAGAAAACTAAGACGGAAAGTGACTATTGGGATCTCACGCTAGAAGCGGAAGCCGCGATCCGCGGATATCTGGTTGAGAACGAAATACAGGTTGTAAAGCAGGAAGAGTTCGACCTGTCGCTGGTCGCCGATGGCATGCTTGCTGGGACGAAGATTCGAACCCTTCAGGCCCACTACGGAATTTCGCTTTGCGGCACAGTCTTCCAGGACCACACGCGGGACGAAAACGAGCGAAAGTACCAGAAGGCTATCCGCGTTGCCGAACGGATTGCGATGATCGGGGGCTCCAGGCGAGACAACCTTCCCTACTTCAATGCCGCCGAACACCTCTCTGGCAGTACACGCGTATCGGCCTAGACGATCTGGTTGTACAAGTCGTTTTCGCCACGCCAGAGCCGATCCAGATTCCCGAGCAAGATGTCGATGACATTTTCCTCATAGTGTCGTGTCTCTCCACCTGTATGCGGCGTGAGTATGACGTTATCACAGTCCCAAAGTGGTGATCCCGCATGGAGAGGCTCTTCGACGGTCACGTCGATGCCGGCGCCTGCGATTTTTCCTGTATGCAAGGCATCAATCAGGGCCGGCTCGTCTACGCAGCCACCGCGCGCGACGTTGACCAGGTAGGCATCGGGACGCATGGTCTCCAATGCCGCAGCATCGACGATGTTCGCCGTCTCTGCCGTCAACGGACAACACAAGATGACGAAGTCCGCCCGAGCCCATAGGTCAGGCAGGGCGGACGGCGAATGAGCTTCGTCCACGATATCCGCGATCGCATCAACATTGCGACGGATGCCGATCGTCTTCATTTCGAACGCCCGAGCCAGTTTAGCGACCCGTCCGCCGATCGCCCCCATGCCAATAATCAGGGCCGTCCGGCCCGCGAGCTCGTCCTCACGCGACGAGAGGTCCGAGATCATTCCACGCCAATGATGGTTTCGTTGATTGTCCCGAGCGACGTGGATCTGCCGCATCAGCCCGAGCATGAGCGCCAAGGCGTGGTCGCTGACCGCCTTCATATTGACGCCACTGCCATTCGCGAGACGGACGTCGGCCTCGGAGAGCCGCGCCTGGTCGAACTGATCGTAACCGGCCGCACAGACCTGGACGTATTGCAATGCCCCCGGCCCATCTAGAAAGCCGTTCTGCCAGAAGCCGGACATTGAGACGACATGGGCTTCCCCCATACGGCCCGCCGTCTCTTCCGGTGTCCAAGTCTGAAAGCAACGAATGCCTTTATTGCGCGCGTCCAAGCACTCAGCAAGCCGATAGGCGGAATGGGCAAAATGGATGACGAGTCTATCTTTCAGCGGAAGATTGGCCACGGTATTCCTTTCCAGTCGAAGAATTGATGAGTTAAACGGGTGCCGGGTCGGCGCAGATTTGCGTTTGGTGCATAATGCATCGGGCATCTGGCGAAAACTCATCCCATCGATGCATTACGCACCTGTTATCTTAGATAAGACAGTCGCCCACTTTACAACGGTGATGCATGGTGTCGCGTCCGTGTCGATACCAAGGAAGACCGGATGGAACTTGCGCGGCTGCTTGGCGTGCGTTGGCCGAAATGGATGGGCGTATAAAGACCACTTCACCAATCCGGCGGTGTCCAACCCGTATTCATATCAAGTGGATAAATGGGCCGCTTGAACCCCGTCCAATGAAAATTACTAAGGTTTGGCGATGTTAATCCCGGCGCATCGCATTCAATCACCTGGTCAGGCCGAAAATAGACAGAGAAGCCGGCACGAAAATGCCCTCGGGACTTCACAACGACCGTACGCGCCGTTTCAACATCGACACCGAATGCCTCGAAATATCCAGGATCGATACATTGCTGGCGGATCGAGATAACCACGACTTTTACGGTCCCGAGCCGAAGGACGGCGGTCGGACCAAGGTCGATCGCCATGCCCGCCCGGGATCCCGGGTCGCGGCCAACAATCTGACCATTGGAAAGGTTAAGTACCTGGACCACGGCTTCAAAGCTCTCCGAGTACTGATCCGTCTCAGATCGGTTGAACCGAGCCATGAATGTCGCTCCCTCCCCCTTGCCATGCGCTTCTGCAGCCAAGGGGGCGTCAAAGAACACTCCAAGGATCGCATCTTTGGCTTCCGCCTTGTAAAGGCCTTTTAATAGCCAAGACGTATTGCCGCGCCCTCCTCCTCCGGGATTGTCGGCAACATCCGCAATGATGATCTGCTCCAAACTCGGGTCGACACCGCGCTCGACCGCCATCGCAATACAATCGTCGAGTGGTGTTAGTTCAGGCAGTAGGCGTTCTCTTCCCTGCCAAACCCGCTCCGCTAACTCGCGGCATAGTGACTGCGCGCGCGCTTTGTTACCGCGCGTAGTAACGACGAAGCTCATGCCGTTGAAAGGTGTATCACCATATGTGAACCCACCAAGAATAGACACGTTCATGACGGTGTCGTCGATTTGCGTCTGGCCATATTGAATGGCCTCCGCATAAAGGCCATCCGCCGTCAATTGTTTGACTTGGGGTGCGACGATGGGCAACCGGATAAAAGCGACTTCCGGCTTAACTCCGCCGATCAATTCATGCATCACGTGGGCGCATTCCGCGCCCCGTTCGACCTGGTCGACATGAGGATTCGTACGGTAAGACACCAACACGTCGGTTGTCTCAACCATTTTCTCGGAGACGATAGCATGCAGGTCGAGTACTGAAACAATTGGCACATCAGGTCCTACAATCTCGCGCGCCATTTCATACAATTCGCCATCCGGATCAGGATGCGCCGTAGAGACCGCAGCACCATGTTCAGGGAAATAAACCCCATCGACTGGCATCGCCGCGATGAGGCGCGTTCGCATCTCCTCCTTAAGCTCAAGAAAGAAATCATGGTCGATTGGACCGGCCGCTCCCCCATCCGCGTAAACCAACGGCGCCGGTATCCAGGGTCCTAAACGATCCATCTCCCGGACGAACCCGGTGAGCGTCCCGCATGCGCGTGGATGGGTGCCACGGGAATCCGTCAGTAGTTCGTCGTCATAAGCGAGAAACTTCTCGGCAAAATCTGGGCGCAGTACAGGTGGAGCAAATCGGTTGCTCTCAAGATGGATGCCAAGAATAGCGATTTTCGGGTCGCCTGCCATGTCTTCCCTCCAAAGATAAGAAATTGGCGCGCGGCTTACGTCGCGATAACCTTTAGCAGGAGAATAGCGCATGTCGATAGGTCCAAAACAGTTTGAAAGGTGGCGCCCGCGCGAGCATTTAGCCGCTGCAAGCGCTGGTAAGGCTCGACTGCTTCCACGCGAGCGCGTCCGCGATTTGGTGATCGCCGCCGTGTTGGGCGTTATTGCCTGGACATATTTCTATTCGACCTTCAGCAAGCATCAAATCGTTTCGCTCCACGAGTTCGAACGATATCTCCAAGGCGAAAACCTTTACCGTAAGTATGAAGTCTCGCGTCTCAGTTGGGATTGCGAAGGCCTGCGATCGCAATTTGTCGAGCGCTACCTCGCTGACAGCGAAGGACGCATCTCGCGCGACCGGGATATTCTTGTGTTCTCGCGAGCCGGCCTTGACCAGAAAGCGTTCAACGACTGGATACGCATCGCAGAGCGGCGGCTTGCCTTCGGACATGTTCAAAAAGTGACGAACAAGGCTATGGTTGTACCGGCCATAATGGTACGGCTGTTCCCGGAATTCCGCTTCGAGAGCGACGAGTTTAGCCGTGACATTTCGAACAGGTTCAATTCGAAATGCAACGACGCCGCTTCATGACGATATTGCGCTTAAGGATCACATTCGCAACCACGTTAGGTGCCGTCGCGCTCTTCGCTCTGCAACCGGCGAAAGTCATGGCGGAGACCATCAGACTGCGGTCCGGCGGCAATGTGAAAATTACCGCGGGAACGTAAATCGAATTACGCCCTTTAGAAGACCGGCCAATTTACGCGGAAATCACGCCCGAACTGCGGGACTACTTGTCCGAGCAGTGATTCCGAAAAGCGCCTCGGGGCGAGAGGATTCTTCGGTACTGATATCAATTGACAGGGACGACCGAGACGCTAGGCAACACCAATATGCAAATGACGCTTCGATTTCGACAGGAATCGTCAAGCTTCTCAAACCGGAAACTGATCATGAAATTCGAACTCTACCGCCTGGGTTCGCCGCTTTTGTGAGTGGCGAGATCATTAAAGACCCAATACATAAATAATATGTATTATTTACTATATGTAATCATGAATATTCATAAATAAATAGTTTTAATATTGTATTTTTTATAATATCAATAAATATAAAATATATTAAGAAATTATATCCTTTAATTCTTCAACAGATTCAGGATTAACCAAGGACGACAGGTCACCCGCCGGCTCGCCGATAACGACGGACCTCACAACGCGTCGCATGATCTTCATATTTCGCGTCTTCGGCAGGTCTGAGACGAGTAAGATCTCTCTTGGCCGATAGGCCCGTCCGAGGGTGGTCGTCACTGCGTTCGATAATTCACTGCGCAAGGCGTCCTGATCATTGACACCCGGCATTGGCACACAGACGCAACACAAGGCCGTTCCCTTGATCTCGTCTGGCACCCCGATCACCGCAGCTTCGGAAATTTGTCCCGTCGACATCAGGGCTCCTTCGATTTCGGCCGGCCCCGTCCGCTTGCCCGAAATGTTCAGCGTGTCATCGGAACGCCCCACAACATACCAATACCCTTCTTCATCCCGCATCGCCCAATCGCCTTGGCGCCATTTGTCGCCAAACATGGACCAATAACTTTCCATATATCGATCATCATCGCGCCAGAGGCTGCGCGTGTTGCCGATGGCCGGCAATGTCATTACCAGCTCGCCGAGTTCCCCGGGCGCCGTTGGTTCGCCAGCATCATTCAAGATTTCGGCGCCACTCCCCGGCATGGGGCCGTTGAAGGACCCCGGTGTAATCGGCCCAAGCAGATTGCTCGACGCAATGCCCCCAAAACATTCCGTCCCACCAGTATAATTCAATATTGGAACCCGCTTTCCCGATACCCGTTCGAACAACCATAGCCAGGCTGCATCCGTCCACGGTTCACCAGTGGAGGCAATAATCCGCAGCTTCGAGAAGTCGAATGCGTCGACCTCATCTCCATATCGCATCATCCCGCGTACCGTCGTCGGTGCGATGCCGAGGAACGTTACATCATTTTCCTGCATAACCCGCCAATGACGCGTCGTATCGGGAAAATCCGGAGTGCCTTCGACAAGTAACAGACTGCCGCCAACAAAACTCGTCGAAACCGCTGTTAACGCGCCGACCACCCATCCCATGTCGCTGATCCAGATCATTCGGTCATCCGGCCCAAAGTCGAAGCTGACACTGATATCGAGTGC
>DJKK01000205.1:6063-7930 GCA_002434595.1 Alphaproteobacteria bacterium UBA6544
GTGGTTCCGGACGTATAAACCAGAAACCCGATATCTTCGGCATCCGTACGTTCCGTTTCGGCTGTCATGGGCTGGTCCGATACGGCGTCATCCCACCAATGATCGCGCCCTTCCGTCATTGCGCACGCGACCTGGTCTCCCAGCCGGCTGACCACAAAAACATCTCTTACGGTCGGACAATCGGCCAGCGCCTCGTCGAGGGTGCTCTTCATCGGTGCGGCCGCACCGCGGCGAGGACCTCCATCCGCTGTCACGACCGCCCGGGCATCGCTATCCCCCAGCCGAACGCGGAGCGGTTCCGGGCCGAAGCCCGAAAAGAGTGGCAACACGACGCCGCCGATTTTCAAAATGGCAAAGAATGAGATCATCGCTTCTGGCAGCATCGGTATGTAGGTTGCGATGACATCGCCGCGACCGATACCGCGGGCCCGCATTGCCCTGGCGAAGCGACAGACCTCCGCATCGAATTCCGCGTATGTGAATTCCTTTTTCTCCCCATCTTCACCTTCCCAAACCAGATAGATCTTGTCCCAGATCGGCGTGCCTCGGTGTTTGTCGAGGCAATTAAGAACGAGATTGGTCTTGCCCCCAAGACACCAAGCCGGATGCTGGATACCTTTGGAGAGGTCGAGCATCTGGTCATAGGGTTCGTAAAACTGAACGTCCAAGAAGCGAATGGCGGCATCCCAAAACCACGCAGGATCGGCAGCGTTCTTCTCGTGGAGCTCGGCCATATCCGCGGCATCGCAAAACTCAAGGAATTGAGCGAGGCGACAATTTTGATAGGCCTCCCCCGGCTCCCATCTGATGCTGCTGATATCCTTCGTTGTCATCGTTCGTCCTTTCGCGCGCTTGCATCATTGTGAAAGTATGACAAAGAAGCATTCCAGCAACGCGGCAGATTAGTTGGCGAGAGCCCCCTCAACCCAGTCTGCGATGGAGATCAGCTTCTCGTCCGATCCATAGGGTGCAACCACCTGAATACCGACCGGCAGACCATTCCGTCCGGTCGCGTTCGGCAGCGTGATGGCCGGTACCCCCATTGTAGTCCATGGCCGATTAAACAGCGCGTCCCCTGTACTCTCCAATCCTTCCGGGGCTTCGCCGACTGCACTTGGAACAAGCACGGCGTCGACCGTTGCCGCGAGCTCCCCAAACTCCCGCTGACACGCGAAAGCCAAGTCAATTGCGGTACGGTATTCGTCGAACGGAATTTCCAAACCATGGGCCATTCGCGACACCAGATTCGCGCTCAGGAGCGAAACATGTCGCGCAAACTCATGTGCGAGTGATCGACGGCCCTCATAAATCATGATCGTGTGATTCGCCGTTTCCAAACCTTCGAAATGCGATGGCAAATCAAGTTCGATGACTTCTGCACCCGCCGCCACCAACCGCTCACCGGCACCGAGTATGGACGCCTGGCTCGCCGGGTCGGCGCGTTCCCACCAAGGCGTGCGGCAAAGTGCAATCCGCGGTGACGCTGCCACGGGGTCGATGTTTGGTGGAGTTCCAAGAAGAGCGGCCCGCAATAGGGCAAGATCGCGCGCCCGACGTGAGAAAGCACCAAGCGTGTCGAGCGAGCGCGCGAGCAATTTTACGCCGGCGTAACTGAACTGGCCAATAGTCGGTTTGTACCCGACCACGCCGCAGAACGATGCCGGACGGATCACCGAACCACCTGTCTGCGTGCCGAAGGTCAACGGCACCATGTAGTCGGCGACCGCCGCCGCCGAACCGCTCGACGATCCACCCGGGGTATGGGCGGGGTTATGCGGGTTACGCGTCTTATTCGGGTTCACAAAGGCGAACTCCGTGGTAACCGTCTTGCCAAGCACGATGCCGCCCGCCCCTCGGATCAAGGCGA
>DJKK01000164.1 GCA_002434595.1 Alphaproteobacteria bacterium UBA6544
AAGGCTCCTAAGGCAAACGATCCACAATTCAGCAAAAATTTGCTCATGCTACTTGTAAGTCATTCCACAGCGCGATGCGAATACGAAATGACTGCATATCTTACACTTCCCTGATGTCATAGCCCAACCGGGGAAAGTGCACGGTAATCATCCCAACAGACGGGTCCTCCCGGAGAAGAGTCAGTCGTTTGCGATCGATCTGTACCAATTTACCTTCTACTGGATCGCGCCCGTAGTCATCGGCGCGAACCCGGATACAACTCCCAATGGCAGGATCCTCCGCGAAGGGATCAGAGGGAAGCAAGTCTGCCGGTAAGGATGCGTCGGCGGTGTCGAGTGCCTCTTGCGAGGTAATCTCCGTGATCGTCCCGTTCCCGAAGGCTGCAACCCGCGCCATCCATTCGCGGGTATGAACGCAATCGTCAAGCTCGAATGAGAGCCGGTCAGTGCGCGCCGTCATAAACCAAAGGGCGTGGTAGACGGCAAGATCCGCGATACTGACTTTCATCCCAGCAACCCAACTCCGGCCATCAGAGAGCAATTGTTCTATCCATCGCATCTGCAAACGGACCGCGGGAGCGCTGCGTTGCGCGGCGCGTCGGACGGTCTCATCGCTCGGCTCCGGCAATCCCCGCATCCGCGAACGGTCGGCTTGCAAGTCCCGCGGCAACACATCCAGATTGCTGCCCGAGACATAGAGCGACATGGGTCGGAAGAACTGTGATTCCGCCCAGTGTGCAATCATATTCGCCTCTGCGGTGAGGTCTTCGGGATAGAGCGTGGGCGCAGGAAATCGGCGCTCCAGTTCCATTAGGATCAAACGGGTATCGCAATAAATGTCAGCGCCGACCTGCAAAACTGGTGTGCGCCTGTACCCGCCAGTCAGCGGTGTTAGGCCCGGTTTCGGCGCCACCGGAGGAATTGTCACGCCAAGCCACGCCAACCCCTTATACCCGAGGGCGAGGCGTGCCTTCTCCGAATAATTCGAAAAGCCGTAATGGTGCAGGATTAAATCCATTTGGCCGACATATGATCACAGCTCGCCAAGAGGTTCCAATCCCGCTTCGCCGTCACTCCCTCGCTTAACGTGCGGATTCTGCTAGGTTAGACAGGAGGTCGAGCGACACGACGTGCCATCGCGCAAGGAGAGAAGAAAATGCCAAAAAGACTTACTGTTGATGAAGTCCACGCACTGGCGAAATCGATTCTGGTGAAACACGGCTGCAGCGACGGACACGCGGACGCAGTCGCCGACACGGTCACGAGCGCCGAGCGGGATCATGCGCATTCGCACGGCCTCTTCCGCATACCGGGCTACGTCGACGCACTAAAAAGCGGTAGCGTCGACGGCAACGCCGTACCGGAAATCAAGGAGCTCACCCCTGCCATCGTGCGGGTGGATGGTAAGAACTGTTTCGCGCCACTGGCGTTGAACGCAGGCAAGGACTGCTTAGTCGCGGCCACCAAGAATATCGGCATTGCCGCCATGCCACTGATCCGGGTGCATCATTTTGCGGCGCTCTGGAAGGAGACTGAGATGTTCGCGGAAGAGGGCCTCATCGCGATGGCCTTTACTGCTTACATGCCGACGGTTGCGCCTGCGGGTGGCTCCAAGCCGCTCTACGGCACCAATCCGATGTCTTTCGCCTGGCCGCGGGAAAACGCCCTACCAATGGTCTTCGACCAAGCTTCCGCCGCAATGGCCAAGGGTGAGGTTATGCTGGCGGATCGCGATGGCCATCCACTGCCAGATGGTGTCGGCATTACGTCCGATGGCACGCCCACCAACGATCCAGGCAAAGTTCTGGACGGCGGCTGTATCTTGCCATTCGGCGGCTACAAGGGTGCATCTATCGCGCTCATGATCGAACTGCTGGTCGGCCCGCTGATCGGCGAGACAACGAGCCCCGAGACACACCGCCGTTACGGCAGCGTCAGTGGTCCACTGCAGGGCGGCGAACTAGTGATCGCCATAGATCCGTCGAAATTCGGCGCCGCATCAACTTGGGCCGGTGACGCGGAGGCCCTGTTCGATGATCTCCATGCGATTGATGGTGCTCGCCTACCCGGTGCGCGGCGACAATCCCACAGAGAAGGCGCACTCGAAGGCGGTGTGGACATCAATGACGGCTTGATGGAGACGCTGGAGGCACTAGCGGCATAGTAAGTTGCAATAGGGATCAGGACCGTAGCTTTAATCCGCGCTGCGCAATTGATCCATCAACCCCTCGGCGCTCGCCGCCAACGATGCGTCTACCTTTACGCCGGCGAAGGCGAGCCCGCGGGCCGTCCACGAATTGCAGGTATTGCCCAAATGGAACCGTCCGGTAGCTGAATAGAAAAGGCTGTCAGAATAGAGCCCCGGCGCGACAACGGCCGACCTGTCGGCACCGCGGCGCTCGAAGCTCGAACCAAGATATTGGACAAGACGCGCGAAACCCTTTGTAGTGACGAAAACCTGAACGATTTCGGCGGACGGATAACGTTCCGCCGGGGTGTTCCTCAAAGGGACAACATGCATTACGGCCGCAGTCGGTAGAATTGCCGCTCGCAAAGCAACGGCCAAGGTCTCCCGGTCCGCCGGAAAGAACTCTGCGTCTCCCCAGCTGAACTCCAGGTACCGGGCACGAGGGAAGTCGGCGATTTCTGGTATCTGGCCTGACGGGAGGTCACTGCGCACCAAGACCAAAGCCGTGTGAAACCCATTAGATACAACGTGTACGGTTCGCTCAGGCGAACCGGTCGGCGGCAATTCGATCTCCCTTGGCGGCGGCAATTCGTGCGTGCCGGAACATCCGGCCAACAGGAGGATTAAGGCCGCCCATCCTCGCCACCATCGATTGCTCCTGCGCGGCAAAAACCATTGTGAGATTTGATATGGCAAAGCCATTCGGTATAGCCGGAATTCACGTAATGGCCGCTGCCTGCTTGAGCGACGCGATCATGGCGAGTCTCTGAAGATACCCCCGGGTTCCCTCTTCGGATGCGAGCGCCTGATGCAATCGAGAACGGAAATCTGCCTGATATTCCTCACTGGCGGCTTCCAAATCCCGTTTATTTTGGATTGTCTGCTTTTGCACAGCGTCCAGTGTCACCGTTCGCCGCTGGC
>DJKK01000337.1:0-1505 GCA_002434595.1 Alphaproteobacteria bacterium UBA6544
TCGTCCGTTTCCATCAATGTCTTCCGGTTTAATCCAATCGTCCGATACGGTACCGACGAACAAAAGCAACGCTGGCTCCCGCCTGTAATGCGGCGTGAGGAACGTGCCTGTTTTGCAGTTACCGAGCCGGACGCCGGACTGGATACAACGCGCCTCTCAACCCGCGCGGTACGCGATGGGGACAAATATCTCATTCACGGTCAAAAGATTTGGACGACAACGGCGCAGGTTGCCGACAAGATTATGCTGATCGCCCGAACGTCGCCCATCGATGAGACCGATAGCCCGATTGACGGACTGTCGCTGTTCTACGCAGACCTCGATCGCGACTACGCGGAGATTAAGGAAATTCCGAAGATGGGTCGGAAATGCGTCGACTCGAACAGCGTATTCTTCGATGGCATGCCGGTTCCGGCCGAAGACCGGATCGGAGAAGAGGGCAAAGGTTTCCGCTATCTCCTGCACGGATTGAACCCGGAACGTATCCTGCTGGCGGCCGGACTTGTCGGTTTGGGGAGGGCCGCGCTCAACAAGGCAACCGCATACGCCAAGGAGCGGATCGTGTTCGACCGGCCGATCGGGATGAATCAGGGCATACAACATCCACTAGCCGAAAGCTGGGCGGAACTGGAAGCGGCAAACCTTATGGCCTTTACGGCGGCACAGAAATATGACCGTGGCGAAAACTGCGGCGCGGAAGCGAATGCCGCGAAATATCTCGCCGGTGAGGCCGCCTTCAAAGCCTGCACAAATGCAATCCAAACCCACGGCGGGATGGGATATGCCAAGGAATTCCACGTCGAGCGTTATTTCCGCGAAATGTTGATCCACCGGATCGCCCCGGTAAGCCCGCAAATGATCCTAAACTATCTTGCAGAGAGGGTCCTCGAACTGCCAAGGTCATATTGAGGGGGACGTAGGCATAAAGCGCAATCCTGCAACGAAACTTGTCGATATCGACAGGCTGCTCGACCTGATGAGCCGACTTGAGATTGATGCTGTTGTCGCGAGCTCGCATCAAAACCTATACTACCTTTCGAGCCTCAACGCCGTCGCCCAGAAATCCGACGAGCCCCGGCCCTTTGCCGTCGTGATTTCGCGACACGCACCCGATCATCCAATCCTGGTTATGCCCGAGTACTACACGGGGGCCTTGGCGCGCCTCGGCGGTTGGATAAAAGACCTACGCCCATATCGCTCCATGATCTCGCCACTCGACCGTGCCGCCCAAAAGAGCGACCTCGATCGTTTCGTACCGAAGACGGTCGATAATGCGCCGTGGATCGCCACTGCCCGAGACGCCTATGCGGAGACGATGATCGATAGTCTGAATAGCGCTTTCACCGACCTGAAACTATCCGGAAAGCGGGTGGCCTTCGATGATGCGCGGCTCGGCATGCGCATGCTCGATGATATCGATCGGCTCGCGGACGGGTTCAGCCTCTTGATGTCCGCGCGGAGCGTAAAATCTCCCGTCGAAATCGACATGCTGCGAAAGGCAACCG
>DJKK01000337.1:1862-3433 GCA_002434595.1 Alphaproteobacteria bacterium UBA6544
GGCAACCGGGAATGACCTGGTTCGACCTGACTCATACCTACAACGTTGCGGCGACCGAAGCCGGTGGATTCGTCCACGACCCGGGTGCCCTGGTCCTCGCCAGCTCACGCGGTAGCGATGCCTCGGTCGCATTCACCGAGGAATTCGACGACTTCGAGATCGAGCCTGGTATGCGGATCATGTTCGACTGTCACGGCACGAAAGACCTCTATTGTTGGGATGGCGGCAAAACCTGGATTGTAGACGGACAACCCGAAGACATAACGACACCCGAAGCCGTCGGAACCAAGAACGCCATGTTGGCGATTCATGAAGCACTCAAACCCGGCACCCGGGTTAGCGATCTTGTTGCCACCGGTCGGGCGGCTTTCGCCAAATCCGGCACACCCGATCCTGAGACCTGCATCCTGTTTTTGCATGGCCTCGGGTTGAGCCATCTCGATCAGGAGATCGGCGAAGAGGTCGAGGGCAGCGCGACGGGAGATTTCTTACTCGCCGAGAATATGGCGGTCGCCATCCACCTTCTTGTACCCGGCGGCGCGAAGGAACGTTTCTGGCTAGAAGATATTGCGTTGGTGACACCCGATGGGGCGGATCGGATTCTCACCTGGAACCTCGACCCGCAAACCGGTTGAAGCAGATGACCAGGGGCGATATGACCCGGATCGTCGTTTCCAGCCATCGATCGATACGGAACTCGACTATACATCTGAAAATTTAGAGAAATTATGAGTCTACTGGCGATCAAAGCTGAACGGTCGGGAGATGCCGTCGCGCGGTCATCTTGATCCGGTAGAAATACCCGAATTACTCCCATATGTCGCCCTTATCGAGTTCCATTGGGAACCCCGCCACTTCTTCTGTGGCTTATTGGCAAACATATCACCAACGCGCTTGGTTACGACACGACAGGGTTCTTCTTCGACGAGAAATATTCCGGCCAAGCCCTGATTGATCTAATGGCGGTGTATGAGCGTGTGGTAGCGCGATGTAGCCCTATTCGTCATTTCGGCAGCCCTACCTTCGCCGAGAAGACCCACGGTCAATATGAGCCGACCCACTTCCCGCTCTCCAGTGACGGCGGAAAGGTCGAAATGATCCTCGTCGGATTAGAATTTCTAACGACCTAGCCGGGACGCCTCACTATGGTCGCCGCCGCATGTTGCCGACCCAGATTATTCCTGGATCATTCGAAGACACCGGGAGAATATCATGAAAGTCGGCTTTATCGGCCTCGGCACGATGGGTGCCAGCATCGCCTTAAATGCAATCAAGGGGCAGAACTCGCTCGTCGTCCACGATATCAACCGTGAGGCGGCCAACCCGCATTTGGAGATTGGTGCCGAATGGGCGTCCTCCCCAAAAGAGGTCGCCGCGCAGAGCGACGTTGTCTTCACCTCCCTCCCCGGGCCAAACGAAGTCGAAGCCGTTGCACTCGGGGAGGACGGGCTGATGGCGGGGTTTGCGACGGGAACGGGAAGTGCCTATTTCGACCTCAGCACCAATTCACCGACCGTTATGCGCCGACTGCACGCAACCATGCAGGAGAAGGGCGTCGAAGTACTGGACGC
>DJKK01000300.1 GCA_002434595.1 Alphaproteobacteria bacterium UBA6544
GGTGGTTGGTGTGGCGTTCGTGACCATGGCGATTGGTGTCAATTCCCGGACGGCATTTTCGCTGTTTTATCCTCCGTTACTTGATGAATTCGGTTGGAGCCGCGGGGATACGGCCGCGATATTCTCACTCGGTTTCTTGGCCTCGACGGTAGCGACACCGCTTGTCGGCCTTCTGATTGGCCGGGCAGGACCGCGGATCGCGTTGCCTCTCGGTGCGACTCTGGTCGCTGCCGGACTGCTTTTGGGCACTGTTGCGACGGCCTTATGGCACTTCTATCTGACGCTGGGTGTCTTGGTCATCGGGGGAAGTATTTTCATTAGCTATATCGGGCACTCGATGTTCCTGGCCAATTGGTTTCAGCGGCGGCGTGGCTTGGCTGTTGGGATTGCATTTTCCGGTGTCGGGTTTGGCGGGATCATAATGTTCCTGTGGATACAACACCTCATTGTCGAGGTCGGCTGGCGGGTCTCCTGCTGGGTGATGGCGGGGTTGCTGATTGCAGTTGTTATTCCGCTGAATTTCTTCCTGCAGCGCGAGCGACCGAGCGAGGTGGGTCTTGAACCTGACGGGACGGCTTCCGGCGCGGCAGCGGACGCGACACAGGATGCGGCCATTGTCGATCACAAATGGGCCGACACCGAATGGACCTTGCGCCGTGCGATGGCGACCCGGCGGTTCTGGTGGTTGGCTCTGGCCATGGGAACCGCCCTGTTCGCCTGGTATGCGGTGCAGGTTCATCAAAGTCAGTACCTCATACAACTCGGATTCGACGATACACAAATCGCTCTAGCGCTCGGTGTTGTCGTCATGAGCGGTGTTATCGGGCAGATCGGGCTCGGTTATCTTTCTGACCGAGTCGGTCGAGAGTGGGCATGGACACTGAGCCTGTCCGGTTACGTGCTGTGCTATGCAATTCTGCTGCTGATGAAGTCGTATCCTTCGGCGTCCCTCATGTATGCTATGGCGGCGGCTCAGGGAATGCTCGGATACGGTTTGGCCTCGATGTTCGGCGCAATGCCGGCGGACTTGTTCCAAGGTCCAAGGTTCGCGGCGATCCTTGGCGTGGTCAGCGTTGCCGCCAACTTGGGGGCCGGGGTGGGTCCGTGGCTCACCGGCTACATCTACGACATGACCGGCAGCTACAGAGACGCATGGTGGCTCGCGATCGTTGTTTCGATTGTATCCATCGGCGCTGTGTGGATGGCCGCACCCCGCAAGGTGCGACTGGTCGCGGGTAGGGCGGTATACGGGAATTGAGTTATTTTGCGGAAGGCTTGCAATTTGCAATCTATTGGACGCCGCGTCGTTCTTTGTGCAGAAATTAAGTTCGTAATTCCGCCGAAGTGTTGAAAACGATGCCTAAAATTACCGCACGAACGATCGTTAAACTGATAATCGCCTGCCTGTTGGTTGGCCTCGTGTTGTCGACCCTCAATATAGATCTTAGAAATATACTAGAAAGTGGGCAGGATGCTATTGAATGGCTGATCAAAGTCGGCGGCGAGTTTTTCGGTTGGGCGTTAAGCTACATCCTGATCGGTGCCGTCGTGGTAATTCCGATCTGGCTGATCCTGTATATGGTGAAAGCCGCCCGCGGTCGTAAATAGGCCTTCCGCTAATCGTTATCGTTTTCTAGGCTGGGCTGGTCGGATTCATGCTGCCAGGCTCCCCGAGAAGCACCGATTCCAGAAAAGAAAGTCGTTATCTCTTCGAGCAACGATCGCGTGTTGGCTGCCTTGGGTGCGGTGGGTGCCTCATCTCGTGGCAGGGCCCGGACGGTATGGCCATACGTCGCGCGTGCCGCAAAGTCCCGCCAGATTGTCGCTGGCAGCTGTCCCCCCGTGACCTTCTTCGTTGGCCGATTGTCATCGTTCCCGACCCAAACGCCAGCGACAAGGTCAGCCGAGTAACCGATGAACCATCCGTCACGAAAGTCCTGACTGGTTCCGGTCTTTCCAGCCACTTCGCGACCTTCCAGGCGGGCATGACGTCCTGTGCCGTCTTTTACCGCCGCGGACAACATACGATTCATCCAGCCGACATCCCGTGCGTCGACAATACGGCCCAATGAATCACCTGAACGGCGGTATAGGACCTCACCACTGCTCGCCCGAATTTCAGCCACGCCATAGGGGAATACGCCCATCCCGCCATTCGCAAAGGGCAAATAGGCAGCAGTCATTTCAAAAAGGCTGACTTCCGATGCACCGAGCGCCAACGAGAGGTCGGGTGAGAGTTTCGCTGTAATACCAAGGCGCCGCGCTGCCGACACGATCTTCTCCGGGCCGACACGTTTCGCGACCTTAACGGCGACTGTGTTTATCGAGCGTGCCAAAGCGCGTTCAACGGTTACATCGCCAGCGAATTTTCCATCAAAGTTCCGCGGTCGCCAGCCATCAATGTTGATTGGCGCATCGCGAACTGTACTGTCCGGCCGCAATCCGTCCTCCATCGCCGCGAGATACACGACCGGTTTGAAAGCCGATCCCGGCTGCCGGAGGGCCTGGACGGCGCGGTTGTATTGACTCGCTTTATACGAACGGCCACCAACCATTGCCCGAATTGCGCCGTCGGGCGCGAAGGCGACGAGAGCTCCTTGCCCGACAGAACGCATCTTTCCGTGCTTGGTGAGTGCCTTGCTAAGTGCCTGGTTCGCCGAAGACTGTAATGCCGGGTCGAGAGTGGTTCTCACGACAATTCCCTCGTCGATGCGCCCGATGAAAAGCGGTATCTGCATCTCGATCCAGTCCACGAAATAGCCGGATCCCGCGTTCGGCTTGGCGGATTTGGCAAGACGGGTTGGCACTCGTTTTGCGGCTGCCGCGCGTTGTCGCGTGAGGTAGCCAGCTTCCACCATATTATCGAGGACCTCGGCTGCGCGTCCACGTGCACGCCGCAGATCGTTGGTTGGTGCATAGCGTGAGGGCGCTTTTAGAAGACCGGCCAGCAATGCCGCTTCGCTCAATGTCACGGCCCGCGCTGACTTTCCGAAATAACGCCGTGCCGCCGCTTCGACGCCGTAGCTGCCGGCACCCAGATAAACCCGGTTTAGATAGAGGGCGAGAATTTGCCGTTTCTCCAGCCTGGCTTCGAGCCAGACGGCGAGCATGAGTTCCTTTAACTTACGGATAATAGATCTTTCCGGGGTCAGCCACAGGTTCTTGGCCAGTTGCTGTGTGATCGTGCTGCCACCCTGCACAACACGCCCGGCATGAATGTTGGCAACCAACGCTCGTGCAAAGCCGGTAACGTCCATGCCGAAATGCCGGTAGAACCGCCGGTCTTCTGTTGCGAGTACTGCTTGTGGCAGATGCGCCGGCAATTCCGAGACAGTGATCATCCGTGTTCCTACGCCGGTACGGGAAAGAGCACTGCCGTCGCGTGCCAGGATCACAATTTCAGCTCGGCTGGTGGCTTGAAATAACTCCTCGGCATCCGGCAAGCCCGGCGCCAGGACGAGGAACAGGATAGCCGAGGCGATCCCCAGCAGTAGCAAGCCGCCGACACAGAATTTAACGAAATACTTAGTGATTCGTGCGACGCGCCGCATAATTCTAATATCCGGAGATGGTTATCCGTCGAACATGGAGTCTCGGGGCCGCCGATGCAACCGGTCATACCCGCATCTCGCCGCTTGTCTTGCCTCGTTGCGCCGTGCTGATTGGGCCTCAGGGGATCAACTCTGGAGTTGGTCCGGTTGGGCCCTGCCGCCACGAGAAACTGCGACCGACAACAGAATTCAATTGCCCATAACCGTCGCGCTGATATTTGGCTGCGCTCGCATGACTTTAGTTGCCGTCACGCCGGCCCTCTACCCTATGTTTTTCCGGGGCAATCGAGAACACCGGTGTTTTGTTTTGCCGGCAGGCTGAACAGATGACCGACCGTCTGATCGGAGAGATCGGTGACTAACTCGATCCGGTGAACCGGCATGCGCAAGAGATTGACCAAGGCGTGTAGGCCGGAGGTTTCGACCCCGACGACGAACGCGAATAGCGAGTGGTCGCTGGGGAATTGACTGGCACATTGCCACAAGTGAACGGGGTGGCCTTCATCGGGTTGGATTTGCAGGCAAGGATCTACTTCCGAGATCAAAATTCGGTGTCGCAGCATGATTTTACGATGTTACCGCGGGACATTAAAATTTTCGCGACTTCCCTTCAATCGCGCGAAGCTAACTGGATGAGGTCATTGCTACCGCCGACCGCGGGGAAACCGATCATTGCGCTTGTTATGCACCTCTTTCGGGGGACGAGCTTGTGGGTATTCATGTACCGGTCATCACGCTAGCGGAATTTTCCGATAGCATCACCACCAGCATTACAGGATGTGGTCTGACACCGTATTTCCTTTATGGTAACGATTGGCTTTCGGCACATCCTGCCATAGCGGGCTGGACACCGGTGGTGTCGTTGTTCACGGATTACGTGTCTTTCACGATTTTGGCTTAATTATACGGTGCACGCGAACGCTGTACATATCGCAGTCCGTTTGGAAGCTATGAACAAGGACCTAGGTGCTTGGATATTGATGGGTGGGTGGACAGCGGCTTCTTTGTCTGATGTCGATTTGCGGCGCGTTTCTGCGGCAAAACGCAACTCATTAACGTATATGAGATTTGCGATGGCTCCTGAGACCTTGTATCGGATACCGCTTGTCGCGGACGGAAATCATATGCTCAACTAATAGCGGACGACGCGATCCGGCGGAGTCGAGGCTCCGAAGGAGAAACGTTTGACTGATCGCCTGTTAGGAAAATCGGTATTAGTGTCGGCTGCGGCACGCGGCATCGGCAAGGCAATAGCGCTACGCTTCGCCGCGGAAGGCGCCAGCGTAATGGCCACTGATCTCGATAGCGAAGAACTGTCGGTATTGAATGGTGTCGATGGTATAAAGACCCGTGTTCTGGACGTCACAAATGCGACTGCCGTCAACCAGCTTGCAGTCGCCGTGGGACGTGTGGACGTGCTGTGCAATATCGCCGGATATGTGCATCACGGAAGTATTCTGGATCTTGAAGAAGAGGATTGGGATTTTTCATTCGACCTGAATGTAAAGTCGATGTACCGAACAATCCGAGCGTTTCTGCCGGCCATGCTTGAGGGCGGTGGCGGCTCGATAATCAACATGTCTTCTGTTGCATCATCTTTGCGCGGGCTTCCGTACCGCTGTGTGTATGGCGCAAGCAAGGCGGCGGTGATTGGTCTCACTAAGTCCGTAGCGGCGGACTACATTGCAGACGGTATTCGTTGTAACTGCATTTGCCCGGGTACGGTGGAGAGCCCTTCGCTAGAGGCGCGGATAGCGGCATTCGACGATCCCGGTCTGGCGCGCCGGAATTTCATTGCCCGCCAGCCGATGGGGCGATTGGGCACGGCCGAGGAAATCGCAGCGATTTCTGTGTACTTGGCAAGTGATGAATCTGCCTATGCGACGGGCACGGCCGTTGTCGTGGATGGCGGCGTGACGCTATGATCGAGAGCGAGGACCGGTCAGCCACGGCCCGCATGCGGTCGCCAATACCGCGGGCAAGATGGGAGACGTGGATACCAAAAAGCACATCGATGTCCACGCGCAGGTCATGAGCCTGATATTGCGCAAACAGCTCACCGATTTGCGCGAAGGTGTCTGGTTATCAAGCCGGGTGGTTTTGCGATCGCTGTTACGCCGGCAACGAAAGCGGCTGGAGGATGATCTCGGTGATCTTGCTGGATTCGTCAGAGATGTGCGGACCTTGATGGGTCAATCCGGGAGGAACTTCAGCTCGGTCTCCGCAAGATAGAGTTCGAGGCACGGTGCGCCGATTTCTAGGCATGTGACAAAATGCTGCCTTGCGACAGTGTCGTCCCCACCACTCAGTTTGGCCGCGCCGGCATAGTACGCCGCCTGACACTTCGCCACGGGCGACAACTCCT
>DJKK01000321.1 GCA_002434595.1 Alphaproteobacteria bacterium UBA6544
AATACAGTGAAATAAACATCTATTTTGGGAATTCCAACGAACTCCCGATCCACGAACGATGCAACTTATCTAGTCACGATTACTGAAGCACCTAACTTTATCAATATCGCCAATGGTTCCTCAATCGTATAGTTCGGAGCACTCAAAATGACATTGCCGCATCACAACCGTTTCGACTATTCCGCGATTGTGGAACGTCCGGACTATTCATGGCCCGACGGCAAAAGGCTTGCCCTGCATATTGCCACGAACATAGAACATTTCGCGTTTGGTGAAGGTATCGGCCACACACCGACGGAACCTGGACCACCGCCAGATCATCGCAATTATGCATGGCGCGACTACGGCCTGAGGGTCGGTGTTTGGCGTATTCTCGATTTGCTGGATAATTTAGCCCTCCCCGCGAGCCATCTCACCAATAGTGCGATTTACGAATATGCCCCGCAGATCATGGATCGTATACGCAAGCGGGGTGACGAGATCGTCGGCCACGGCCGGACCAATTCAGAACGACAGGCGGATTTCGACGAGGCCGACGAAGCGTCCTTAATCCGCGAAGCAACCGAAATAATCGGCAAGAACGAAGGCGTTCCCCCGCGCGGATGGATGAGCCCATGGATCTCCGAGAGCAACACGACCGCCGATTTGCTCAAAGAAAATGGGTATACTTACATCATGAACTGGCCCTGCGACGACCAGCCCTTCTGGATGCGAACGCGCTCGGGACCGATTCTGCAGGTGCCGTATCCAGTGGAAATCAACGACTCGCCGGCTATGCTCAATAGGCGCCACACACCTTCAGATTTTGCGGAAATGACGATCGACCAATTCGACGTCATGATCGAAGAATGCGAGAAACAGCCACTCGTTATGGGCCTCGCCCTGCACACCTTTGTTGTAGGACAGCCGTTCCGCTTCAAACATCTGCAACGAATTCTTGAACACTTCGTTAACCACCCGAAGCGAGACCGGGTTTGGTTCGCCCGCCCCGGCGAGATTGCCAATCATGTCGCCAGTTTACCGTGCGGTACCGTTCCTGGAAGTGACGAGTTGGCATAGAAAAATCGTAGGGACACTGGCCATGCCCATCTCCATGCCTGGCGCAACGAAACAAAGACCTCGTATGTACGACGGTGTGTTTCGCGGGAAGAAGGCATGGACCCGCGACAGTATCGAGAAGACTGATTATTTGGTCAAAATTCCGCCTGATTGCCAGGCGGAGATTCGTGAATTCGTTCAGTCACTCCGAGAAAATCCCCTACAAACGGAAGTACTCAGCCCACACGACTATCAGTTGCCGCGCACAAAATCCCTGATGAAGGCGGTAAAGGATCGGCTAGAAAGGGGTGTTGGTTTCACGGTCCTTGATCGCCTTTCAGTGCGTTCATTCACGAAAGATGAACTCAAGTCGGTTTATTGGATTTTGAGCTCTCTCATCGCAAGGCCCGTCGCACAATCCTTCAGCGGAACACTGCTTTACGACGTTCTAGACACCGGAAAACTGAAAGGGCCGAAGGTTCGCGCGGACCTCACCAGTGCTGAACTCGATTTTCATACGGACTACAGCTACAACGAACCGCCGCGCTACTTCGGACTGCAAACACTAAGCACGGCCAAGAAAGGTGGACGCAGTGGGGTCGTCAGCCTCCTGACAGCTCACAACGAAATGCGGCGCCATCACCCTCACCTCCTAGAAAGGCTCTACCGTCCCTTCTGGCTCAACCGTTATGGCGAGCACGCCCCGGGTCTGCAGAAAGCCAGTTCCCATCCTGTTTATTCGTACGACGGCAATGAGCTGTGGGCACGCTTCAATCCACGCAATATCTATGCGGGATACGATCTCGTGGGAGAGACACTGGATGAAGAAGGCCGGGAAGCGGTGGAGACGATGCATCGCGTCTTGTTGGCTCCGGCGCATCACGTGAACTTCTACCTCTCCGCCGGACAGATTATCTACCTACAGAACGGACGGTGTGCCCATCGTCGAACGGCATACGAGGATTACGACGATCTAGACCGGCGGCGCCACATGATCCGAATCTTTTTGCGGGATCATGGCGCCCGGACCTACAACGGATAGATTAGTTGGCAGCCCTTTGAAGACTTCACTTACGCGACGCAATCGAGGCAAGGAAACATGGCTATCAATTTATGCGAATCCTTTCGGGCGATGTTTTATACGCCCTTCTATCTCCCCTTTTCACTCGGCACCTATGAGGCGGAAGGTGTGGATGTCACGCTGAGCACGAGCCCGAGCCTGGATACGGTCGCCGAACAGCTGCGCGACGGAATCGCCGACGTTTATTGGGGCGGACCGATGCGCATCATGGTTATGCGTGATAAAAATCGTGAGCCTGAGATTCTCGGATTTTCGGAGGCGATAACGCGCGATCCTTTTTTCCTGATCGGCAAAGCGCCGAACCCCGACTTCGACCTCAAGGACCTGCTCGATGTGCGGTTCGCCAGTGTCTCGGAAGTACCGACTCCATGGATGTGCCTGCAAGAAGACCTGCGGCGCGCGGACATCGACCCGGCGACGCTGGACCGCGAGCCAGGAAGGACGATGCCGGAGAATGTCGACGCTCTCGCCGCGGGAGAGGCGGACGTTATCCAGCTGTTCCAGCCATATGCTGAGCAGGTGCTGGCGAGTAACGCTGGCAGCATCTGGTATGCCCAGGCCTCGCGCGGCTATTGCACCTACACGACGCTCTACGCAACGAAAGACATGATTGCGGCACAGCCGGACGCCCTCCATCGGATGACCCGTGCCATGTATCGGTGCCAAAAATGGCTCCATTCCGTGAAGCCCGAAGAAATCGCTTCCGCGGTGGCGGAATTCTTCCCCGACATTTCCCCCGATATCCTATCATCCGCGGCGAAACGCTATATCGACCTTGGGGTTTGGGGGAAAGACCCACATTTGCCGCGGGCTGGCTTCGAGCGGCTTCGGGATTCATTGGTTTCAGGCGGGCTCATCAATCACCGGCCCGAATTCGAACACTGCGTGCACAACACATTCGCAGACGCTGTTATCTTGGAGGATCCGCGTGCTGCCTGACTTGGCACTCGCACCAGTCATTCCAAATGCGTCGCAGTTCGGCGTCGAGAAACGCGATGTAGCGATCTTCGTCCATGATCGGAGATCGTGACATGCGTCCCCTCAGATCATGCCGAATATCCTCGAGCCCATCAAGATCGCTTGCTAGGTTAACCGCAATCTCGACGAACGCGTCCCGGTCGATCGCCACAAGCTGCGGCAGCCCGATATTCGACAAATGCATCAAACCTGTCCGACCAAACTGCGTTTTGCCTGCATATGTGACCACCGGCACACCCATCCAGAGTGCATCACACGTCGTCGTGCCTCCGGACGCCATAATCGGATCGAGGCAAATATCCAACTCCCGGTAGGGTGTGTAGGGGTCCGGCGTTCGCCCAAATCGAATGATTCGTTCGCGATCAACGCCGTGCGCGGCAAAGCGATCAACGATCACGGCGGATTCTGGGCGGTCGAACTCAAGCCATTTTAAAACCAACCGGGAGTTCGGAACCTCACGCAACACCCCCGCCCACACTTCGACGGTTAAATCGTTAAGTTTAATAGCATTGTTGAAACTGCCAAACGTGATGTAACCGTTCTCCCAAGCCGGAGTTCGGTAAGCAGGCGCAACATCGACATCCAGTGGCCGGTAGCAGAAATGAGTTTCTGGCAGTCGGATAACTTCTTCGCAGTGATGAAGTTCCGCTTCCGGAAGTGCTACTTTTTCGTCTAGAAGCCGGAAATCGATCGCGGACAGCCCCGTAGTATTAGGATAAAGAGCTGTTCCGATCTGCACCGGCGCAGGCTTGCGGGCCGCCGCCAGCAGACGATTCCCGGACATGTGTCCGGCCCCTTCGAATAGGATATCGATCCGGTCGGCTCTAATTGTCTCCGCAAGGCGGCCATCACTCCATTGATGGACTTGATGGAACTGCGTCGCAGCCAACCGAAACTTCTCCGTCCAGCCATCCATCGCATGAAAATTGTAGTAGCAGACAACCTCATATCCCTTCCGCACCAATCCTTCCACGATCGGCAGATAGAAATGGCCACCCGGGTGAATGCGAAGATCCGGTGACAAGAGCCCGATGCGTAGAGGCCGTTCGCGGTCCACCTCGATATCATAGAACCGCATGTCGGGCATCAAGGAGGCCGCGTGCCGGCGCTCGAACTCCAAATGTTCCTCGAATACCACTCCGAGGTCTTCATCGACTTTAAAGCAAAGGCAAAAAAGAAGGTTGGACCGCGCCAAGTGGTTATCGGGGTCAAGTTCCAGAGACCGCCTAAACGCGGCTAAAGCCGCATCCATTTTCCCCTGATCCTTCAGGACGATCCCAAGATTCGAATGC
Source organism: Alphaproteobacteria bacterium UBA6544 (assembly GCA_002434595.1). GTDB lineage: Bacteria > Pseudomonadota > Alphaproteobacteria > UBA8366 > UBA8366 > UBA6544. Next base: position 4,390 of record DJKK01000321.1, read on the forward strand.
GCCACAGCCATATCCGGTGAACGCTCAGCCGCACGCTGGTAATACGCGCCAGCAGCAGAGATTTCCATACGTTCCCGATAAACATTACCGATATTGATGAGCGCCTCGGGATCCTCGGGCGAAATCTCAAGAACGCGCTCGAAACACGCGATTGCCTCCTCGTGCCAGCCACGGGCCAAATTGATCACCCCCAGGGTGAAATGCGCCTCCGGAAACTCACCATCGCATTCGATTGCCTGGTAGCAGAATGCCGACGCGGTATCTAGATCCGCTTTCTCTTGATAGATGAGCGCAAGATTTATTAAAGGTTCGGGAATCGTATCGTCGAGCGCGATTGATTTGCGAGCCGCTGCTTCGGCCACGCCGTGATCGCCACCCCGCAGTTCCAGTCCCGAGAGAATGGCCCACCAATCCGCACGCTCAGGGAATAGATCAAGCAGGCAGTCGTATTGACGGGATGCTCGCGCGAATTGACCCAGATCCGCGAGCACACTGGCATATGCTTCGATGTTTCGGGTCGAGGTCGAAGCCAGTTCCACGCTCTTCTGATAGGCTCGGGCGGCATCCTGCATACGCCCTTGCGCTGACGCGATCGATCCCTTGAAGTACCAAACGTTATCGTTTTCCGGATCGAGTTCGACAGCTTCCACGGATAATGTCCACGCCGAGTCCAGATCACCTTGTTCGAACAGCGTTACGGCCTGGCCGATCAATTTTTCGACAATTAACAAGTAATCCGGGCCTCTCTGCAGCAGATAATCATAGAATCAGTCGTGAACTTCCGTACAGCCCAAATAAAATCATAGCTGTAATTACCGCTACGTGCCGCCCCGACGAGATGTCTTTGAGCAAACAAGGCAGACAGGTATGTGACGATATCCCGCATTCCGTCTAATCTGTTTTTGAAAGGTTTTAAGCGCTTGATACTAAATGAAAAACTGTCCGGACCTACGGTTTGGAAGGGTTCAGATCTCACTGGCGAGTCATCATGGATTCATGAACTCACGGAAGGCGAGATCGCATCCCTCGACAATGCGCTTTCTTTTCTAAGAGTATTGGGTAAATCCTTTCCAAACTTCGTGAAAGAAGACTTCCAAATTCCAGCCTGGACCGAACGCTTGC
>DJKK01000195.1 GCA_002434595.1 Alphaproteobacteria bacterium UBA6544
CCGAGGCCGGATATCTTATTCAGGAGAACGCCATGGCGTACCAATCCATCCTTTTCAAAAAGCGCGACGGCGTTGCCTATATCACCTTGAACCGGCCGGACGAGGCGAACGCGATCGACCTCACAACAGCCAAAGAGCTGCATGAAGTTGCCCTCGACTGCGAGCGGGATTCGGGCGTACGAGCGGTTCTGATTACCGCCAAGGGCAGAATGTTCTGCGGCGGCGGCGATCTGAAATTTTTCCATGCTTCCGGCGATGATATCGACGCGCTTTTGATGGACGTGACGCTGCATTTCCATCGCGCCGTATCGCTCTTCAACCGCATGGATGCACCTGTCGTGATGGCCATCAATGGCACCGCCGCGGGCGGCGGTTTCAGCTTCGCCATTTCGGGAGACATTGTGCTGGCAGCGCAATCAGCAAAATTCACGCTCGCCTATACAGCGGCGGGATTGTCGCCGGACGGTTGCTCGACCTATATGCTCCCCCGATTTATCGGCATGCGGCGAGCCAAAGAATTGATGCTGACCAACCGCGTACTCACTGCGGAGGAAGCCCTCTCCTATGACATCGTCGATCAGGTCGTCGCCGACGACGAACTTGCGGAAGTCGCCGAAGCGCAAGTTCGCGCCTTCGCCACCGGGCCGACAGGGGCATATGGCGCCGTCAAGCGTCTGATCGACGGCACATTCAAGGAGAGTCTGGAGACCCAGATGGAGTTGGAATCGCGGTCGATTTCCAGCCTTGCCGCAGCCCCTGATGGGCGCGAGGGAATCGGCGCCTTTGTCGAGAAGCGGAAGCCAACGTTCAAAGGGATTTAGAGCTCGCACTGACCCGGCGAATTGTGTCAGACGCTGAGCGACGTCGCCAAATCGATTCGCGGTAATTGGCGCGAACCCAACAAAAAGGACGTTGAACACCTGAAAATTGCTGTCTCAGTCGATTCGGGCCGGCTTTAATGCGGACAAGGATTCGACCAGCATGGCGCCGGAGATCACCAATATGGTCTCAAAATTCTCAGTAAGGCGAATAGAGAGGCCCGCCGTCAGATCCAATAGCACGCTGCCAGGGCGCTCCCTACAGACCCATACGGTCCTTCATACCGTACCAGAAATACACCATCGGCAGGAACCACGGCCGTCCGAAATAAAGCGGTTTGGTGACAAAATCGTCGGCTGCGAACGCGGTCTCCGCTTCACGATTGCCGACAATGGAATGTGCCGCCTTGGTGCCGAGCCACCGCGCCCATACGACGCCAGAGCCGCAGAACCCTGTCGCATAGTGCACTCCTTCATTGACCACCAGCTTAGGCATGAAGTCGAAAGTGAAACCAGTGTAGCCCCACCACGAATGCGTCAATCTGACATCCTTCAATTCGGGAAAGATCTCGATCAGGACCTTTTTCAGATGGCGCGATTTCTCGATTGAATCGTCCGTAATCGTGCCCGCCTTACCGCCAAAGACAATCCGCGTGCCATCCGGTGACGGGCGGAAGTAATTATAGAGGTTGCGGGATTCCCCGAGCATCCGCTTCTTCGGCATCAACCGGTCCATCACATCCTGCGGCAGTTGCTCGGTCGCAATTATCTGGCTCGGGATCGGAATGACGCGCCGCTGTAACCAAGGTGTCGCCTTGCCGGTATATCCGTTTGTCGCCACCACGACATTGCGGGCCCGGATGCAGCCACGGGTTGTGGTGACCTCGAAGCGGTCGCCATCGCGCTGAATTCCGGTCACCTCAGTTCGGTTCTGAACGTCCACACCGGCCTCCATCGCGCGTTCGAGGATGCCATGATGCAGCTTGCCGGGATGCACACCGTGGATATCCGTGCGAATCTGACCGCCGTAATACAGGTCACTGCCGATCTCGCTGTGCTGGTCGGATTTTTGGACCATATATGCGCCGGCGTCGAAATGTTCGTTCAGGAACTCCGCCTCACGGGCCATGTTGTCAAAGTGTTTCGGACGGTTGGCGCCGGTCCATCGGCCGACCTCTTGGTAGTCGCAATCAATACTCTCTTGCGCGACGAAGCGTTTCAGGTCTTCCCGCGCGGTCATTCCTTCGCGGAAGATTGCCTTCGCCCGCTCCAGCCCGAAGGTCTTCACCATGGTACCGAATGTCATACGCAAATTGCCGCTGGCGATGCCGCCGTTCCGGCTCGATGCTCCCTCTCCAGGCCGGTCTTTCTCCAAGACCGTGACCTTGCGTCCGGCACGGGCCAGAACTAGTCCTGCACTCGACCCGGCGAAGCCGGAGCCCACAATTGCGACATCTGTCTCCGCCGGCAGCGGGGCTTTCGGCAACTCACGGCGCGGCGCCGCTTCCCACCAGAAGGGATCGAGATCGAGGTTTTCATTCATAGTTGGACTCCTGTTCTCGAAAATTTCGCCTAAACCGAGCATAACCAAGACGTATGGCGGTTCCCAGCTGCCATTGAACCCATCTCCCTCAGACTAGCGGCGGCCATAGGCCGCCGCATCTTTTTGCTGCTAATAGATTGGGTCTGTAGATTCGGCATGCTGGCTCAACCGCGGCACGACATCTTCCGCGAGCATCCGCATGGAGCACCGCCACATGTCCTTCTCGTCCCAATCATGTCCGGTCATCAGCAGCGTGCCGAACGGACCGACCTCGTCGCGATACGCGATGAGCTTGTCGAGGACGGTATCTGCGTCCCCGGCAATCACCTGATCCTCTAGGGCTTCGTTGACCTGGCCGGCAACGAATGCTTCTCGCTCCTGCTGCGTGGCACCCATCATATTGCGCTTCGCTTCGAGTGTTCGAAGATAGTGGAAGTAATGACGGAAGCCGCCCTCTTCCTGTGCTATGTAGTCAGCGGCACGATCGTTGGTGTCGGTCACGAGAATGCTGCGCCCAGCCCGCCAATTCTCCGGGTCGGGCCGCTTGCCGATTTTTTCGCGTTGATTGCAATAGTCCGTCCATTGATTCTTCACAATCCCAGCAGGCACGAAATTACCCGAGATCGGGATCCAGTCGCGCTGTGCTAGCAATTCCGAAGCCCCTGACTTGGGACTACGCATCGCGTAAGCTATCGGCGGCCCGGGATTCTGCAAGGGCTTCGGCAGGCGACCGACGCCAATATCGTCCTCGACAAAAGCGCTCAACGATATTTGCCAGAACTTACCATTGTACTCGAGGGGCGCATCTCGCGACCACAACAGTTCCATAATATCGACGCACTCGACCATCATGGCGTAGGACTGTTCCCGATCAATCCCGAAAATTTCCGAATCACTGATCAATCCACCTGGCCCGATTCCCACCATTGCGCGACCGCCGCTCAACTGATCGAACATCGCAAGCTGCATCGCGAGTTTGACAGGATGATGATAGGAGAGATTGACGACCGCCGAGCCGAATTTCACATTCTTCGCTTCGTACATCGTCGTCGCCAGGAACAGAAACGGATCGGTGATCGGTTCCGAGATCGACGTCTGATGTTCACCGATCCAGACTTCCGCCATCCCAAGCCGGTCCGCCAATAGGACCTGCTCCCGATTGTCCGCCATCATATCGCCGTACGCCCGTTCCTTCGGGTGCAGCGGCATCGCAAAAACACCTATATGTACCAATGGTTTGCTCCGTTCTTGCAACTCAGAGGAAGTCTAGTGCGGTGCCGATTAAAGAAAACGCGGCTATCGGGAAACGGTGCCCAACAGAAAGCGGTTCCCTAGCCCGAATACACCGCGTCGATGAGTTGAGGACCATCGGTGGCGAGGGCGGCCTCGAGCTTTGCAGTAAAGTCCTCCGCCTCCGTGCACCGGTGTCCCTCCATGCCCATGCCTTGCCCGAGATGCGCCCAATCGATGTCAGGATTACCGATGTCGAAAAGCCTGTCTGCTTTGGCACCTAGCGTGTTGGCGCCTGTCTTGAAATACTCATGCTCAAGTATTTTGTATCGCCGGTTGCTGAGGATTACCGTCACCACATTGAGGCTTTCCCGCGCGAGGGTCCACAGTGCCTGATTGGTATACATACCTCCGCCATCTGACTGAATACACAGCACCTTGCGATCGGGACAGGCGACAGCGGCGCCCACGGCAAGCGGTATGGCCATGCCGATGGATCCACCGGTGAGGCCGAGCCAATCATGCGGCGCCGCACCGCGGGTATAACCGAAGATCGGCCCGCCGGACGTGGTGGTCTCGGCGGCAACTATGGCGTTGTCCGGCATGAGCGAGCCAATCGCGGCGCCGACAGTCTTTGGGTTGACCGGCCCAGTGGGCCTCTCCGGCACCACATTGTCGTATGCCGCGCCCGGCGTTGTCGCATCGAGCGCCAGCGCCAATGCTTCGAGCGCGCCTTCCGCATCATCGGCCGGCCCAGCAAGATGGTGGGTCGCTACGCCTTCCGGGATCAGCAGGCTCGGCAGGCCTTCATAGGCAAGGTAGGCGACCGGTGGTTTAGTGCCCGCCAGCACCACGCTGCGGGCGGATCCCAATGTCTCCAAAGCCACCGTCTGGTCGCCTGGCAACGGCCCGAACGCACCCCGACCCGCGCCCCGTGCCATACGTGCGGCGAAGACTTCCACCATCAAGCGGCAACCGGTCTTGGCGACGACCCGGTTCGCGGCGGCAAGCCCGCGCTCGGACAATCCGCTTCCGTTGACCAGTAGAATCGCGGTCTTATCTCCGGCAATGGAGGCGGCGATCCGTTCCACCTCCGAGTCGGCTGCGCGTCCGCGCGAGACCTCGGGTGGCGGCAATGCAGGTGTCGCATCATCTCCCCAGGTCGCGTCCTGCGGCACGATCAATGTTGCGACCTGTCCCTCCCGCGCAGCGGCAACAGCATCCGCTCCGTCCTGGCCGAGGGTGGCAGGGCTGCGAGCACGCCGCACCCATCCGGACATTGCCGACGCCAAACCTTCGAGATCTGCCGACAGTAATGGATCATGCGGGCTATGATAGCTTGGATAATCGCCCGCAATGTTGACGACAGGGCTATAGGCGCGTTTCGCGTTGTGCAGGTTCGCGAGGCCATTGGCGAGCCCCGGACCCACATGCAACAGGGTCGCAGCTGGGCGGCCGGTCATCCGCGCGTAGCCATCCGCAGCCCCGGTACAGACACCCTCGAACAGGCCAAGCACGGGGCGAAGCTCAGGTACCGCATCGAACTCCTTGATGATCTCCATCTCCGTCGAACCGGGATTGGTAAAGACCCGGTCGACGCCGGCGGCAACCAAACTTCTGACAAGACTCTCGGCGCCGTTCATGTCGGCCTCACTTTCCGGCTCAAACAGAAAACCCCTTCGCGATTTCCCGCAATTCAAATTTCTGGATCTTTCCGCTGGCGGTGCGCGGGAACTCATCGACCAATTCGAGGCGTTCCGGCAAGTATGTTTTCGACATACCGGCCTCGAGCAAGTGTTCAATCATCGCATCGAAGGTGAAATTCGCACCCGCGTTCGTCTGCACGAACGCGCATCCACGCTCTCCCAAGCGTTCGTCCGGCATGGCGACGACCGCTACGTCGTGAACCGCCGGGTGGCGATAGATGAGTTCCTCCACCTCGACCACGGGAACATTCTCGCCGCCGCGAATGATGATGTCTTTTGCACGCCCAACAATTCGGATATACCCGTCTTCATCCATCCGCGCGAGGTCGCCGGTCTCGAACCAACCGTCATACGTCTCGCACGCGTCCGGACGTTTCAGATACCCGACGAACATACCGATACTTTGCGCCTGCAACCGTCCTACTGTATTCGCGGTCATGGGATCACCATCAGGGTCGACAATCCGGACCGCGTTGTTGGCGATCGCGGCGCCATCGGTATTGAAAATCTTCTCGGCCGGATCTTCTGGCCGGGTCGTGGTAACAAGACCGTTTTCCGTCATGCCCCAGCCGGATAGGATGTTGGCGCCGAGGCGTTCCGTCGCGGTTTCGACCAGGATGCGAGGAATCGGGGCGCCGGCGGAACAGAATATTCGAAACGAACTAACGTCACTGACATCCAGTGCTTCAGAGTCTGCCAAATCGGCCAGGAACGGCGTCGACGCCATGGTGTAGCTACAGCCCTCGTCATTGATCTGGCGCGCAGCCAACTCGGCAGACCAAATATCCTGCAGCACGAGCTTCGTGCCGAGAACAAAGGCCATATGCATGCCGTAGACGAAGCCGGTCTGGTGCGCCATCGGCGATGGCATGAAGACGACGTCGTCCGGTGTCAGCCCAAGCCACTCGCGGCCTGTGTCGGCAAGACTCAGCAAGGTGTTACTCGTATGCAGGACGCCCTTCGGCACGCCGGACGTGCCGGACGTATAGAGGATCTCGATGATGTCGTTAGGGTCGGGTCGGCGCGCGACGAAGAACGCCTCCGCGTCCACTTCTTCTTCCCAACGACGCTCCAGGAAATGCGTTTCAAAAGACGCGTCGCCCTCGCCGTCCAGAATAAAGACATGCTCGAGCTTGGGGAGAGCGGGCCGAAGCTCTTCGATCATTGCCTGATGGTCGTAGTTACGGAAGGTCTTCGGTGCGATGAAGACCTTGCTCTCTGCATAATCGAGCATGAAGGACAGTTCGCGCTGACGAAAAATCGGCATGACCGGATTGGTGATTGCCCCGATGTGGAGACAAGCAAGATGCAGTGCGGTGAACTCCCACCAGTTCGGAAGCTGATAGGAAACGACCTCGCCTTTCTCAACGCCGAGTTCCGCCAGGCCGATGGCAATGCGTCGGGCATAGCGCCAGAGCTGATTGTAGGAGACCGTCTCGATCCTGCCGCGCATGCTGTTGATGCCAGTGACAGCAACCGCATCGGGCTGCGTTTCAACCAACCGTGCGACCCGGTCGAGTAGCAATCCCTTGGGCCAAATGCCCTTTGCGTTCATCTCCTCGATCCGGTCCTGCGTCAGGATCGTCATCGTCTCCAACGCCACCAATCAACCTCCCCACTAACGGCTTGAGTTAATGTTATCGCAGAAGCGGGATAGGAAAAGCGGTTTCGGGTGACCAAAAGGCGTCGTTCGGCGAGCATCGCGAACCACTGACGCACAGCACGAACAAGACCTCGAAGCGATCCGGCACCTCATCGCTGGGCAATACGCGAGTGTGACCTAGACGCATGAGCGCGAAGCGATTTGGTCGGCCTTCACCGCCGATTTCTTGGCTGACTGGCCGCTCTTTCCCGCGAGCCGGCCCGCACAAGTACGCTCCATACCGGATTTCCTCGCGCGCGTGAAAGTCTTGCCGAAGGACGGGCTTGGCTCTTTCGAGCAGTCCTTGCGCGGCACCAAGATCATGTTTTTTGGCAATACTGCCGTTGCCTTCGGGGTCTGTGAGAACTTGAAGAACAAAGCGACCGTCCAACGCGGTATCGAGACCTTTTCACTGGTTAAGGAAGACCGCGACTGGCAGATCGCCGCCCAGGCCTGAGATATGGAACGCGACGGCCTATCCATCTCCGAGAAATTTCTGGAATAATTCACATACCGCGGCGGATTGCTCCTGCTGCACCCAATGACCCGCGCCCTGGACCAAATGCACGCCCCGCATGTCGCTGCAGGCGTGTTCCCGCATGGCCTCGATGGCACCAGGCCGTTGGTATACACCCCAGTCCTTCTCACCCGATATGAAGACCGCTGGCACGTCGATCGTCCGCCCAGAATAAAGCCGAAGACCATTCGTAAGTTCGGCGTCCAAGCGGCCCCGATACCAGTTTAAGCCCCCTTGGAACCCGGTGCGCAAAAATTCCCCCGCATAGAAGCCAAGCTCGTCAACCGTCAGCCAATCACAGGCGGCGATCTCCTCGGAAGACGGCATGTAGGTCGCCGCCGTCTCCGCCATCGTAGCATCTCGTTCCATGATGTAATAGGTCGGCATCACCGCGATGTCCGCCGCCCGCCACGCCGCGAGGCGATGCGGGTCGTTCCCCGCCCAATCCGCGCTCTTTCCATGAAAGTACCCGCGGAGAAAGTCGTGGACCCCTTGCGGGCAATGCTGCATGTCGCCGTTCGCGGCGCGCGTGCAGTAATAATGGTGGTAGTGCTTGCGCGGTCGTGGCAGGGCGGCCAAATCCGCGACGATATCAACTTCCTCGGCAGATGTAGGGACGTGCCCATCAGTGTCGAACGAAAAGGCGGGCGGTCCGTTGAACGGACCGCTCATCACCGCCACGCGCGCGAAGACATCCGGTCGAATGAGCGCGCAATACGCCGCGACCGAAGCGCCGAAGTCATGCCCGAAAATCCCGGCAACCTTTTCGTATCCAAGCGCCCGGACAAGCGCGAGCGCATCGCGGGAGAGGTTCAACATGCCATAAGGTTCAAGCGGCGCGTCGTAGTCAGCCGTAAAGCCGGTGGTGCGGCCGAACCCTCGCTGATCGGGCGCAACCACGCGATACCCCACCGCCGCCAGTTCCGTCATCACCTTGCGCCAACTGAAGGCCAATTCCGGGAACCCATGCAGTAAGAGTAGTAGCGGCCTATCAGCCTCTCCCGCTTCGAGGATATGAACGCACATGCCGTTAACGTCGTCGACGAAACGGGAGGTGATACCTTCCGGCAGGATGCACGGTTCAATGACTTCCATGCACTGCCTCTCCTTCCGGTTTGATAGAGACCCGCCAATGTACGCGGTCCTCGTCAGGCGGATAATCCGCCGCCGCCTTGTGATAGGTACAGCGGTTGTCCCAAATGACGATGTCGCCCTTGCGCCACTCGTGACGGTAGCAGCCTTCCGGCTGGATCATGTATCCAGCCAACTCCTCGATCAGATCGTCACTCTCAACCGGCTCCAGGCCTTCGATCGCAACGATCTTTCCAGGGTCGAAATAAAGCCCGACGCGTTCCGTCTCCGGATGAGTACGCAGGATCGGGTTCATAACCGGCGTCCAGTCTCGATCTTCCGGATTGAGTAGCTGCGCCGACATCGAGCTGCGCCCGGCATACGTGAATGCCCCGCGCCGCGTGCCAATCCTGTCCCGCAACCACTGCGGCAGAGCATCATAGGCCGCGTACATGCTGGAGAACAGCGTGTCGCCGCCACGACTGGGGACAGCGAGGGCGAACAACTGTGTCGCCTTGAAGGGAACCTCATCGTACGCGCCGTCCGTGTGCCAGTTCTCGCCACCTCGCGCATAGACGGCTCTGTTCAGCGAACCGTCCGCGTTGAACTTGTCGATGCCAAGAACGGTGAGAGCCAGGTGTTCTGGATTTCGGGTGCTCTT
>DJKK01000247.1:0-293 GCA_002434595.1 Alphaproteobacteria bacterium UBA6544
ATGAAGATCTTATCCATTGCGGCCGCAAGAACCTTATTCACCTCGTAGTCCTCACAAGGAACCGCGAACATCATGCGGAGGAAATTATCCGCATAGGCCAGATCGTTGCGCGGGTACATAAACGGTTGGCCAATAGAATACTTGTAGGCCCAAGCGGCAATTGTCGGCATTTTTGCGACCAACCGATGCGAAGCAATCATCCGTTGTTCTGGATCGTTGATATCGGTTGAATCGTGATAGAACGCGGAAAGTGCGCCCACGACCCCGACCATGATGGCCATCGGGTGGGCATC
>DJKK01000247.1:391-4002 GCA_002434595.1 Alphaproteobacteria bacterium UBA6544
GAACATCATGTGCAGGAAGTTTTCTGCGTAACCCAGGTCGTTGCGCGGGTACATGAACGGCTGGCCCAGCGCGTACTTGTAGCACATGGCCGCGATGGTGGGCATCTTCGCGATCAGGCGGTACGCGGTGATTTCACGGTGCTCGGGATTATTGATATCCAGAGAGTCGTGGTAGAAGGCGGACAGCGCGCCAACTACGCCACACATGATGGCCATCGGGTGGGCATCGCGGCGGAAACCGCGATACAGGTTATTCAGCTGTTCATGTACCATCGAATGGTAGGTGATGGTGGTTTCGAACTCCGTTTTCTCCGCCTTGTTCGGCAATTCACCGTTGAGCAACAGATAGCAGACTTCCATGAAATCGCTTTTCTCGCACAGGTCTTCAATGCGATAACCGCGGTGCATCAGGATGCCTGCTTCTCCGTCGATATAGGTGATTTTCGATTCGCATGATCCTGTGGAGGTGAAGCCCGGGTCGTAGGTAAACATACCTGTGTCGCGATAAAAGGGCCGCACATCAACGACCTTTGGTCCGACGCTACCGCTCATAACCGGCATGTCGAAGCTCTTGCCGGTGCTGTGGTCGGTCATTGTGACATATTCGTTAGAGGCGGCGTCCTTCTGTTTGCTGGCATCCGTGCTCATACATAGTCCTTCCTTGTATCCAATTTCTCTTGAAGTGTTTTTGCTTTTGTTATCCGGTTATGAATGTCACTTCGTCTTTGTGAGTTACTATATAATTTAAGTCGATACTGGGCAAAGTCCCGACATTTACTCTTGCTCGACCGCTCGCTGTAAGCGCGCCAGTGATTCGTCCCGATCCAAGATCACCAGAACATCGAATATGCCGGGCGATGCGGTCGACCCACATAGCGCGGCTCGTAACGGTTGAGCGATCTTGCCAAAACCCAATTCCAATTCCTCTGCGCGGGCCCGCAATGTCGCCTCAAGCGTGTCCGGGTTCCACGCATTTATCTCGACAAGGCTATCTTGAATATTGCGCAATACCTCGATACCGCCGTTGACGAGAATCTTTTGAGCCTTTCTTTCGACCAGCGGAAAACTTGGTGCTTGGATCAGAAAAACCGCGGTGGCGCTGAGTTCTATAAGCGTTTTCGCTCGTTGCGCGAGATGCGGCAACGCCAGTTCGATCCGCTGGCGTCCAGTCGTATCTACAATGATGCCGTGCTTCTCTCGCAGACACGCAATGACGCCGTCGATTACCGTCTGCGAACCACCCTCGCGCAAATAGTGTGCGTTTAAACTTTCGAGCTTCTCTAAATCAAATCTCGCCGGGGCGCGACCGACAGTATCAAGGTCAAACCAGCTCACTGCCTGATCCGTCGAAATAACTTCATCATCGCCATGCGACCAACCGAGCCGCAACAGGTAGTTAAGCAAGGCTTCTGGTAGAAAGCCTTCGCGTCGATACTCTTGGACAGAAGTCGCGCCGTGTCGCTTGGACAATTTCTGACCGTCAGCCCCGTGGATGAGTGGGATATGCGCGTATTCAGGAATGCTCCAGCCCGCAGCTCTATAGAGTTGAAGCTGCCGGAATGCGTTATTCAGATGATCATCTCCCCTTATAACATGGTTTACACCGCCGTCGTGGTCATCGACTACAACGGAAAGCATGTATGTCGGCGTTCCGTCCGCGCGAAGAATAATGAAATCGTCGAGCTGTTCATTCGCGATGGTGACGTCGCCCTGGACTTGGTCCTGGATGGTTGTTTCACCGTCCAGCGGCATCTTTATTCTGACGACGAAAGGGATGTCTTGCGGCGCGTCATCCGGATTCCGGTCTCGCCATCGACGATCGTAAAACACGGGTTTCCCCTCTGCGCGTGCCTTAGCCCGCATTGCCTCCAATTCTTCAGGCGTGCAGTAACATTTGTAAGCCATCCCGCGATCGAGCAGGTCGAGCGCGACAGCGGCGTGCCGCTCGATCTTTTGTGACTGGAAGGTTGCATCGCCGTCCCAATCGAGGCCTAACCAGGTAAGACCGTCGAAAATCGACTCCACGGCTTCTTTGGTCGACCGCTTTCGATCCGTATCTTCGATGCGAAGGATGAATTGACCCGCATGATGCCGTGCGTAAAGCCAATTGAACAATGCTGTGCGGGCACTGCCGATATGTAGGGACCCCGTAGGTGAGGGTGGGAATCGGGTAACGACAGTCATTTCTTGAAAGCAAAGCTCCTTACAAAAACCGGTGCGCGATGTACCACAGCAACGGGTAAACGCCAATGGCAGTCGACGGCTTGCGCGCAGGTATTTGGAGATTCTGTGGCTTCAAGAAATTGATGAAGTTGATTCTATGAATGCGTTACATGCGATTCGTGGCCAATTGGCCGCTTCAATCACGGCATTATCGACCGCCGTGCTAGCGAATGGGATCGGGGAGTATTTAGGCGCCAATTTGGCTTGGTGGCGGGATTTGTATTTAGCGCCGGTCTCCTTGGAATTACGGTAATCGAAGTGGCGAACGAGGTGCGCGGAAGGCGTCCCTGGACATTCCCTTAATACTTGCGAAGAAGTCCGACCAATCGGCCCTGAACACGCACTCTGTCTGGCCCGAAAATGCGGGTCTCGTAGTTCTTATTAGCCGGCTCAAGCGCAATGGAGGCGCCTTTGCGGCGGAGGCGCTTCAGGGTCACCTCATCACGATCGACCAATGCAACGACGATGGCACCGTTTACCGCATCTGAGCAACGCTGAATGATAACGTGATCACCGTCGTGGATGCCGGCCTCGACCATTGAGTCACCTTCGACTTCCAAGGCGTAATGTTCGCCCGTGCCGACGAAACTGTGCGGTACTTCAATCGTATTCGTTTCATCCCGCAATGCTTCAATCGGTGTGCCGGCGGCAATCCGTCCATAAAGTGGAAGATTCATCATTTGACCGATAATAGCTGCGCTCGCAATTTCGGCTGTAGGTGCGGGTGGGTCCACTTCATTGACATCGACAAGTCTCGGCGCAAATCCGGGACGTGCGCGTTCTACGGGCTCGATATTTTCAGGGAGCCGAAGGATCTCAAGCGCCCGAGCCCGGTGGGGAAGCCGCCTTAGAAATCCACGTTCCTCAAGGCCTGTTATCAAACGATGAATGCCTGATTTTGACTTAAGTTGCAGTGCATCCTTCATTTCATCGAAGGAAGGAGAGACGCCCTGGGATTGCGTCCTCTCGTGAATGAACATGAGCAATTGATGTTGTTTTCGAGTCAGCATTTCTGTCCTCAAATCCAAGTCTACACTACAATTGACGCTTAGGCCGTGTGGCGAACAAAACGTAAACCTAATATTTGTTCTAGTTTAGTTCTCTTCATGCGTCAACCGGGAAATTATGCGCGGAAGACCCCGGACGGCATTTTTAGGACGTCGACACGCGATCCGGCCTCAAGCGCAGGTGCGTATGGTGCTCGCACGACAAGGCCGTCGGCGAGGGTTAATGTCGCCATCATCGAGCTATCTTGCTTAGAAAATGTGCGAACTCGGGTTTCTCCGTCATCGACGGCCTCAAAGGTTGCACGCAGATAATCCTGACGCCTGTCATTTTCCGGTAGAGCCGACACTATACGCATGTTTAGAAGACCCTGATCCGAAGCA
>DJKK01000015.1:0-2716 GCA_002434595.1 Alphaproteobacteria bacterium UBA6544
CCGCGGCGTAATCGACCTCGTGCAGGGCGGCCAATACGTCCGCCATGTTGTCGTAGATTTCGCCGCGCTCTTGCGCGCCCAATTCCGGCAGGTCGACACCGCGGAATACACGGCCGTCCTGGAACTCCATGATATAGAACATCTGACCGATGATATCCTCGTCCTCACAGAGCGCGTAGGGCCGTGAGACGGGGACTTTCGCGCCATAAAGTGCCGAGATGATCTTGAACTCCCGGTCGACCGCATGTGCGGATGGCAACAGTTCGCCCGGCGGTTTTTTCCGCAGGACATAGCGGTTTCCCGCGCTGTCGGTGACCATAAAGGTCGGATTGGACATGCCGCCCCGGAACTGGCTGAGCTCCAGCGGTGGCGTGAAGCCGTCGACATGTTCCCGCATGTAGGCGTCCAGCTTCGTCGTGTCGAAGCGGTGGGCTTCCTGAATGGGGACCGTTTGATCGGTCGGCGTGATGGCTGCGATTTCTTCCATGACGAGACGAATATAGACCTGAGGGAGCGGATCGGAATAGGGAATCGAGACAAAGTTGTTTCAATTTGATTTTGGCGAAGACCTCGAACACACCGCGTTCTAACTTCAAGCGGCTGCTAGCTAAAATGAAAAGAAATTGGCGTCGTTAAATATCTGAAAAGTCGGCCGTTGATGTATGAGTCGACCCGTTGATGCGGCGCCTACAATGTCTCCTTAGGAGAAAAATTGGGAATCTCTACTGCTCGATCCGCAATTGTGAAAATGCCCACCTTTGGGCTCCCGCGGTGAGATTCATCCGCGCTCTTCCAAGCATCATCCAATAGGGCTGATGATCAGATGCCGACACGGCTCCGACTTCGCTGTCGATCTCGACCAGATAGAAATGGAAATGCTTATTGTAATATCTGTCGTCAAAAATTGCTCGAACGTACTGTTTGGCTTCCTTGATAAACGACGAACGGTAATACTGTAACCAGTTTCTTCTTGGAATCCGCGGACCAGCGCCATCTTCGCGTATCGCCCTCTTCGAGCCCCCTGGCAATACACAAATGTGATCAACATCAACTAGCAGAACTTCGTCGTCGCTATTTAGCGCACTGCAACAGCATCTAAGCGTCATTCCCCATCTAGAAGAACATTCCGATTCAGATGGATAGCAGTCAAAGTTCAGCCTATAGGCTACAGCATTCACAGGGTTTTCTGAAGGTGTCCTGCTGGCCAACTTGAAACGAATTTGGTGTCATTAAACTTCCAAGAGGATGATCCCTTCTGGCATAGAACCGCCGCTACCTGGGATCGGGAAAGCGTAGACTATAAGATTTCTCAAAGGGTCTAGCGAGGCGATAGAAGATGCAACTTACCGACACCCAACAGGCGATCCGAGACGTCGCCCGGCGTTTCGCCGAGCAAGAAATCGCACCCCACGCTGCGGATTGGGACCGCACGGGGGAAACGCCACGCGCGATCTACTGCAAGATGGCCGAGGCCGGCTTGATGGGCGTCACTGTATCTCCCGATTACGGCGGGGCGGGTGCGGACTTTCTATCCTATGTCCTGGCCATCGAGGAGGTGTCCGCGGCTGACGGCGGCGTCTCCAACATGATGGCGGCTACTAACTCTCCAGTTGCGGTTGCGATCGAGGAGAACGGCACGGACCAGCAAAAGCAGGATTATCTCACCAAATTGACCAGCGGCGAATGGCTCGGCAGCATTCATTTGACGGAGCCGCATACCGGCTCCGACGCCGCGGCCATAAATACTCGGGCGGTGCGTGATGGAGAAGACTTTATCCTTACGGGTGAGAAGGCGTTTATTACCGGCGGCGCCAGCTCGAACGTCGCAATGATCGCCGCGGTAACCGATCCCGAGGGCGGTAAAAAGGGCATCACGACCTTCATCACACCGACGGACAATCCGGGCTATATGGTGACGCGGAAGGAGAACAAGCTCGGCCACCGGACCAACGACACCTGCCAAATCCGCTTCGATGACATGCGGGTGCCGGCGAGCGACGTGTTGGGCCGACCGGGAGAGGGGCTGAGGATTGCGCTCAGTAAAATTTCTGAAGGACGCATTGGCGTTGCGGCGCAGGCCGTCGGCGGGGCCCGCGCGGCACTTAAGGCCGCAAGAGCCTATGCCGATGAGCGGGAGACTTTCGGCAAGCCGCTCCGCAACCATCAGGCCATCTCTTTCAAGCTTTCTGAAATGGCAACTGAGATCGAAGCGGCGCGACAGCTCTTTATGCATGCGGCCCAATTAAAAGACTTGTGCCAGCCCTGCGCCCGTGAGGCCGCCATGGCTAAGCTCTTCGCCTCCGAGATGGCCGAGCGCGTAGCTTCTGAGGCGATCCAAATTCACGGCGGCGCCGGTTTTCTCAACGACCACCCAGTCGAGAAAATTTACCGCGACGTCCGGGTCTATCAAATTTACGAGGGGACCAGCGAGGTTCAAAAGATTGTGATATCGCGGTTCCTAGACGAGATGGATTTGTAAGGGTGATTATTGATCTGCTGCTAAACCGACCGTTTCGAGCTATCAAGTGGCGCTAACCGTCAGGTCCTTTAGCCATGGCAATCTCCAGCCATTGACGAACTTAGTTAGCAGTTAAATTAGCCAGGGGCGTTGCGCCTTAACGCCGCATCGCGAGATGGGGCATCAAGAGACTAGTGCTGCGCCGAATGCTAATGACCGCTTGTCGATCCAAAAGCGGTCATACCGAATATTACCGCT
>DJKK01000015.1:3048-3231 GCA_002434595.1 Alphaproteobacteria bacterium UBA6544
CCGCTTTTGGCCGACAACGGATATCAAGATCACAGGACGGTTGACCTAAAATTTAACCTGAAAATAGGGTCGAACTTCGGCAAATCGATTACTGTGAGATTTTTCGTATCAAGAAGGGGTTAGCGTTATTTCACTAACCCCTTGATAAACTGGTGGAGCCGAGGGGAGTCGAACCCCTGACCT
>DJKK01000015.1:3533-9504 GCA_002434595.1 Alphaproteobacteria bacterium UBA6544
ACCTCTACAATGCCATTGTAGCGCTCTCCCAACTGAGCTACGGCCCCGGAGTAGGCGCGGCCGTTTCCGGCCCGCCGGTGGGCCTTTATATCCGGCTGAATTTAGATTGCAAGGGCGCAACCGCCGGCGTTGGGAATCCGTTCAGCGCGTCATTCGCCGACTTCGGTCATAACGATGTCGTAGCGGGCCGATTCCGCTTCAAGCAAACGGGTATCGACCCGAAAGCTTGAATGGTCATGTCGATAGATATCCAGCAGATAGTCGCCTATCCGCTCGACTTCAGCAATTTCATTTGCGTTCAGTGTTTCTGCATATCGTCAGACACGGTCGGAAGAAATGGCCTGGCCGTGCAGTTTATTGAATGCCGGTTGCTGTCCCTGGAGTTCCATATCCGGTGCCCATCTGGCCTTTGCGGGGGCATCGTGAGGGTCGACACCGGTGAAGTTGATGCCAGTAAAGCGTTCCAGCTTCTTAATCAACGCCGCGGGATTGCTGATCAGGTACTCGTATTTGGAATAAATAGTTTGTTCGCAAAAGGACGGCTCCGGGCCCAGCAGGCAACGCATATAGGCCTCCGTAAGGCTTTCCGCGATCTGGCCCGCAAGGGCGTTTGCGAACTCGGGGGCGCCCTTTCGCTGAGAAACGACGGGCGATTCGACGCCGTCGCGCGGGTCGCGGAGTGAGATGACGAACTTTGCCTCTGGCAGGAGTTGATGAAGGTAGGGGAACAGCGGTGTCAGTTGCGGATATTTGAGCACGAGGAACTTTGAGTTGACTTAGCGCGCATGGGTCATCCCGAGGAAGCAAATGGTATCGGCGGTGCAGAATTCCTTGAGTTGTCCCCTGCAGTCGAAGTAATCCCGCGAATACAGGTCGAACAATTCGAGGCTGGCGCGGTAAATCGTAACGATTCCGTTCAAATGGATGACTTCGCCGATCATCGGATTGACGTCATTATTGCTTCACAGCATGGACGCGGGGACCGACGTTCCGCATTTCAAGTATCCGCCAACAAATATTGGTTGCAAGAAAATCGTCAGACCTTTCGCTATGATAAACCCACGCGGGCGCAAACGTACACGGCGCGGCACGGTCGAGGAACAGGTTTGTGCGAAGCGATAGAGAGGTTAGATGATGTATTGTTTCAGTGGTGGGACGCCGTTGAAGCAGACGGCGGAATACGACCAAGTATAGGCGCCCGCGCTCTTGAAGACGACCCGGTCGCCGATACGCAGATCTTTTGGCAGTGGATAGGGTGTGTGCTCGTAGAGCACATCGAGCTCCTCGCAGGTCGGGCCAGCGAGGATGCTGGGAATTGTCTCGCCGCCATCCCTGTCCGTGCGGATTCGGTATTTGATGGCCTCGCCAATGGTCTCGGGAAGTCCGCCGAACTTGCCGATATCGAGATAGACCCAGCGTGACGTTGCGCCGTTATGTCGGTCTGCAATCAGTACGACCTCAGCTTCGATGACGCCGGCGTCACCAACCAGGCCACGGCCGGGCTCCAAAATAATCTCGGGCATCTGGTTGCCAAAATGGTGCCGCATGGATGTAGAAATCGCCTCACCATAACGGGCGACGGCGGGCACCTCGGAGAGATAACGTGCGGGCAATCCGCCGCCGAGATTCACCAGCCGAAGTTCAATCCCGGTTTTCTCCAGCGAACGGAACAGGCCCGCCGTCTCGGCGATCGCCACATCCCATTGTTCCGGATCGGTCTGCTGGGAACCGACATGGAATGACACCCCATAGGGTTCCAGTCCAAGATCGCGTGCATCCTTCAACAATGCTTCGGCGATATCGATACGGCATCCGAACTTCTTCGACAACGGCCATTCCGCGCCGTCCCCCTGTGTCTCGATCCTACAGAAGACCCGGCTGCCAGGGGCTGCACGCGCCAGTTTCTGGAGTTCCGCCTTGCTGTCGAAAGCAAAAAGGTCGATGCCCGCAGATCGCGCGCAGGCAATATCAGCTTCTTTCTTGATCGTATGGCCATAAGACATGCGTGACGCCGGAATGCCAAGCCGCGCGCACCCTTCCAACTCAGCAATCCCCGCCACATCAAAACCCGCACCCTCACGCTCCAAAGCAACGACGATTTCGTCTGCTGGATTGGCTTTGACGGCGTAGTAGATACCCACCGTCGGAAGAGCATCCTTGAGAAGCCGGTAGCGTTCGACCACAAGGTCTAGGTCAAGCACCAAAAAAGGCGTTTCCCTTCGCTTCTCGCTGAGAAACCGTTGGATCTTTTCGCTCATGTCCGTCTCGCCAAGCGATAGTCACTCGACTTCTGTCGCTGTGTCGCTGAGGGCTAGCTTTCGTCGCGGCCCGTTTCGACGTTTTCGATGACGTCGTTCATGTCGTCATCGTCGCCGCCCACAAGCTCGCTGGTATCTTCCGGCAGCGACTCATCGTCTTCAAGCGACTCTTCGTCTTCAAGCGTCTCTTCGTCGATGTCGTTCGCTACCAGCTCAGTCGACTTGACCGCCGCCGCAGCAGTCGGGATTGCCTTTGGGGTATTCGTGGTGCTTCGGCTGCGCCGGCCGCGCTGGTTCGTCTCTTGCTGAAAGACCGTCTCGCATTTCGGACAGGTTGGCGGCTCCTTCTGCAAGTCATAATACTTGGCCCCACAGTTTTGGCAGGTGCGCTTCTTGCCCCATTCCAGTTTGGCCACAGACGTACTCCTTCGAACGAACCGAAAATATGGGCGGCCAATTGCCATGTTAGAGGGGGTCTGTCAAAAGCAAAATTTAAAAAACGCAAATACTTGATTCCGGTGAATCCCCGTTGGCGCACGGATGGGCACTGTGCTAGAGACGGTCGCGCTTCGCTAAGACGCATTTGAATAGGGTGAATGGCGTGCGGAAAGGCGTATCTCAACCGGTCGCGGCATTATATGGAACCGCGGCTGTGCCAGGCGATAAATCGGCCTCTCATCGCGCTCTCATGCTCGGCGGTCTCGCCGTTGGCGAGACGCGGATCGAAGGCATGCTTGAAGGCGAGGACGTTTTGCGCACGGCGGCGGCGATGCGGGCGATGGGCTGTGGGGTTGAGACGCTCGGATCAGGTGCTTGGCGCGTCGTCGGTGTTGGAGTCGGTGGATTAGCTGAGCCTGAGGACGTTCTCGATATGGGTAACGCCGGTACGGCGGCCCGGCTGCTGATGGGCGTCCTCGCGGGCCATGATATGACAGTATTTTTGACAGGAGACGCCTCGTTGCGCTCGCGTCCGATGGCGCGTGTGTCAACGCCGCTTCAGATGATGGGCGCCCAATTCATCACACGGGAAGCCGGCCGGTTGCCGCTCGCCATTGTCGGCGCGGCGGACCCCGTGCCGATCGAATATCGTTTGCCGATACCGTCCGCGCAGGTCAAATCTGCGATCCTCCTGGCTGGCCTCGGCGCGCCTGGCGAAACGACGGTCGTCGAACCGGCAGCCACGCGTGATCATACCGAACGCATGTTGTGCCATTTCGGCGCAACGGTGCGTACTGAGACGGCGGAGGATGGCGCCGGCCGGATTACCCTCGTGGGTCAACCGGAACTCGCCGCTACGGATATCGTCGTGCCGAGAGATATCAGTTCGGCCGCGTTTCCCATTGTGGCGGGCCTGATTTCCCGCGAGGCGAGCATTTGTCTGCCCGGTGTCGGTCTCAATCCGCACCGCAGTGGTCTCCTGGTTACGCTCCGGGAGATGGGGGCAAAGATCGAAGAGACGAATGCGCGAGATGTCGCGGGTGAGCCGGTTGCGGACTTGGTGGTCACCTCCGGACCGCTTTCGGGCGTAACGGTACCGGCGGCGCGTGCGCCTTCGATGATTGACGAATATCCGATCCTCGCGGTCGCCGCCGCCTTTGCTGAAGGAGATACGCGGATGTGCGGGCTCGGCGAATTGCGGGTAAAAGAGAGTGATCGTCTCGCCGCCGTGAGAGACGGATTGGTCGCCAATGGTGTCGACGTTACGATCGTTGGCGATGACCTGATTGTCCGGGGCCGTCCCGGTGCGGTCCCTGGAGGCGGAGTTGTCGAGGTGCGTCACGATCATCGCATCGCTATGAGTTTTCTCGTGATGGGCGTGGCCACGGCGGATCCTGTTGGTGTTGACGATATGTCTCCGATCGATACCAGCTTCCCTGGCTTTCTGCTGTTGATGAGCGAACTTGGCGCCAGTATTGACGAGGCAGGCGCGTGATTATCGCGATCGATGGCCCGTCCGCTTCTGGCAAGGGCACGCTGTCGAAGCGGCTCGCTGCGCATCTCGGATATGCGCATCTGGATACAGGCAAGATCTACCGCGCCGTCGGCATGGCGGTTCTGCGTGCGG
The DNA here is from genome assembly GCA_002434595.1 of Alphaproteobacteria bacterium UBA6544. Taxonomy (GTDB): domain Bacteria; phylum Pseudomonadota; class Alphaproteobacteria; order UBA8366; family UBA8366; genus UBA6544. The sequence goes on from DJKK01000015.1 coordinate 7,857, forward strand.
CGCGAGACCCAGCCAATGAAGGCGCGGCGATCGCAGCCGCTCGTGCGCTCGATCCCGCAACGCTTCGCGATCCTGAATTAACAGGTGAAGACGCGGCGATTGCGGCGTCGAAGGTTGCGGCGATAACTGCCGTGCGCGATGTATTGTTACAGTTTCAAAGGGATTTTGCGGCCCGACCGCCTGGCGATGCCGGTGGTGCTGTGCTGGATGGTAGGGATATCGGAACCGTTGTCTGCCCATATGCAGACGTGAAGCTATATGTTGTGGCGAGTGCGGAAGTCCGCGCAGAACGGCGCCATAAAGAGTTGCTAGAGCGCGGTGAGGACAGTATATATGCACGCGTTTTGCAGGATATGAAGGATCGTGACGATCGGGATTCCAATCGACCCATCGCGCCGCTGAAGCCGGCGGAAAACGCTTTCACCTTGGATACGTCCGAACTCGATGCCGACCAGGCTGTCAAGGTAGCATTGTCGGAGATTGAGAAAAGAGGACGCTGACAGACTGCGAAGCAATCGAGAACGACGACGATGCCGCGGGAAAGACCGCTGGGCTCGTCGGCGTTGTGTGCACACAAAAGACCGCCGGAGACAACCGGCTGGCCTGAATAGCAACAAAGTAACGAAGGACCAAACGGAATATGTCTGAACAACAAGTTGATGTCGCAAAGGAGAGCTTTGCCGCCCTTTTGGAAGAATCGATGGGATCGGAGAACAATCTCGTTGGCCAAGTAATCGAGGGGCGTGTTATCTCGATTGAGAATGATTTCGCACTGATCGATGTCGGCCTCAAGTCTGAAGGCCGCGTGCTTTTGAAGGAATTCGCCCCGCCAGGGCAGAAGGCGGATCTCAGTGTCGGCGACAAGGTTGAAGTCTTCCTGGAGCGTATGGAAAACAAGAATGGTGAAGCCGTTCTGTCGCGCGAGAAGGCGCGCCGCGAGGAAGCATGGACCCAGTTGGAGAAGGCGTTCGACAAAACCGAACGCGTCAATGGTGTTATCTTTGGCCGCGTGAAGGGCGGCTTTACAGTTGATCTGCAGGGTGCCGTAGCGTTTTTGCCCGGAAGCCAGGTTGATATTCGTCCGGTTCGCGACGTCACGCCCCTGATGGGTACTCCGCAGCCGTTTCAAATTCTCAAGATGGACCGTTCGCGCGGGAACATCGTTGTTTCCCGCCGAGCCGTTTTGGAAGAAAGCCGCGCCGAACAGCGCAGCGAACTGATCGCCGGGCTCAAGGAGGGTCAGGTGCTGAACGGCGTCGTCAAGAATATCACCGACTATGGCGCATTCATCGATCTCGGTGGTGTGGACGGCTTATTACATGTCACGGACATTGCCTGGCGACGGATTAACCATCCGTCTGAGGCACTACAGATCGGCCAGACGGTCGACGTGCAAGTGATCCGGTTCAACCGCGAAACCCAGCGCATCAGCCTTGGTATGAAACAGCTTGAAGCTGATCCGTGGGAAGGCGTCGAAGCGAAGTACCCTGTCGATGTCAAATTCACGGGCCGGGTTACCAACATTACCGACTACGGCGCCTTTGTGGAACTCGAGCCTGGCGTTGAAGGTCTTGTTCACGTCTCGGAAATGAGCTGGACGAAAAAGAACGTCCACCCGGGCAAAATCGTTTCGACCAGTCAGGAAGTG
>DJKK01000215.1:0-1078 GCA_002434595.1 Alphaproteobacteria bacterium UBA6544
GCAATCGCTCGAGCAATGTTCCCTCACCATCCTCGTGACTCTCGGTCACCATGGCACCATGCAAATCGAGCATGATCGCATCGCACCCCGCTTCGACCGCTTCCGCGATGGCGTCTGACATTTCCTGATAGGCCCCGTCCTGTACCGGCGCCGAAGGCGAGGCCTGCGCCGCGATCGGCGTCACCATGTCCCAGCCCTCGTCCTCACAGATGTCGATAAAGGCGGCCATCGCGGACCCCGTTCCCCGAAAGGCCTCCAACGCGTCCTTGCCCCGTGGCGGCAGCGGAAACCCCCGCGCGAACCGTTCGATCGGCGTCGGCACGGGCGAGAAGGTATTTGTCTCATGCTTCATCATCGCAATCACGACACGCATGGGGCGGGTACTTTCGGGTTTTAATAATCCAGAAATGAGTGTGGAAGCGGACCGTCGGAGGACAAGCTCTAATGCTTGCGCCGACCGCTCCGGGAGGCAACAAGCAAATTAACAATACTTGGCGCTTCGGAAGTTCAAAGGACACAATTCCGGGTTCGCACACCGCGCTCCCCGGAATTACGGTGAGTGTTACGGTCATTGTGTTCAGCGAACGAGCCTACACCCCGAAAAAGCCACGTTAAGGATAGAACTGACGCTCACACATTCGCTTGTCCGGTCTTTCCAGTTCCGCTAAATCGTCGGTAACAAAACGAAATTGGGAGGGTGCCCGATGGCACCGGATGCTTCGCATGGACCCGCGCGGGACGCGGCCTTCGACCGGATAAAGGATGTCGTCAGAGACAAAGGCTGGAGCGATGATCCAGAAACGGTCACGCCCTACGTCAACTCCTTTCGCGGCGACTGGGAAGGAAAAGCGGCGCTACTGGTCCGACCGGCGTCAACGGACGAAGTTTCAAAGGTCATGGCGATCTGCACGGAGGCGCTCATTCCCGTGGTACCGCAGGGCGGCAACACAGGATTGACCGGCGCCAGTATCCCCGACGCGAGCGGCGAGCAGATCGTGCTCTCACTCGACCGAATGTCGACGATCCGGAACATCGACCCATTGAATTATACGATCACCGTCGACGCCGGCTGCATTCT
>DJKK01000215.1:1456-3402 GCA_002434595.1 Alphaproteobacteria bacterium UBA6544
CTTGGCGCACAAGGCTCCTGTCAGATCGGCGGCAACCTTTCGACAAATGCCGGGGGCGTCAACGTCCTACGCTATGGGAACGCCCGGGACCTCGTACTCGGCCTTGAGGTCGTACTTCCGGATGGACGGATCTGGGATGGCTTGCGGCGGCTCCGCAAGGACAATACTGGCTACGATCTGAAGCAGCTTTTCGTCGGCGGCGAAGGCACGCTAGGGATCATTACGGGCGCTGTCTTGAAACTCTTTCCCAAGCCAAAGGAAGTATGCACCTGCGTCGCCGCGATCCGCGACACGACGTCGATGATCGAGCTTCTTGCGCGTTGCCGGGAAGCGAGCGGCGATTCCGTAACTAGCTTCGAATACTTGCCGCGTCTCCTAATCGAAATCGACCTACGGCACCTCGAGGGAATCGTTGATCCGTTGCAACAAGTCTACGAACACTATGCGCTGATCGAATTCTCGGGCGCCAATCCAGAGAGTGGAATGGCCGAGGCCATGGAGAACATGCTGGAAGTGGCATTCGAAGACGGAATTGTTTTCGACGCCGCCGTCGCGCAATCAGAATCGCAACGCAACGACTTCTGGCGTATTCGTGAGGAGATCGTCGAAGCAAGCAAGTACGAAGGACCGCGCACGACGCATGACGTTTCCGTGCCGGTGTGCGAAGTTCCTACGTTTCTCGATAATACGGGGAAGAAGCTGCAGGAATTGCTGCCGGGTCTTCGTCTCAATGGGTTTGGGCATGTCGGCGACGGCAACGTGCATTATGGGGTCTATGCCCCGGATGGCATGAGTGAGGAAGACTTCGCTACGCATACCGACCGGATACACGAGATCGTCTACGAAACAGTTGCTGAGTTTGACGGTTCATTCAGCGCAGAGCACGGCATTGGCCAGCAGAAGAAATCCTTTATGCCGGTGTACCGCTCGGAAGTGGAACTCGGACTGATGCGTAAATTGAAGGCAACGCTCGATCCCAACAATCTGATGAATCCCGGCAAGGTGCTTTGATACATTCCGACGTCGTTCCGGCTCAGGCCGGAAACGTCAAGGAGATGCGACGATGATCCCCTATTTCCCTCCCCAAGATGACATGCGTTTCCTGCTCAACGAACTGGAGATGCTGCCGCGCGTGGCAGCTCTTCCCGGCTTCGAGGACGCCGATTCCGAATTGGTCGAAGCGCTTCTGACAGAAGCCGGCAAACTATCTTCGGAAGTTTTAGCCCCACTCAACAAATCGGGCGACGAGCAAGGCGCCCGGTTCGAGAACGGCGTTGTCCGCACGGCGGATGGGTTTGCCGACGCCTACCGTTCCTTTGTTGAGGGCGGCTGGAACGGCCTGACATGCAATGCGGAATATGGCGGTCAGGAAATGCCAGCGCTTGTCGGCACCGCGGTGATGGAAATGTTTACCTCGGCGAATATGGCATGGTCACTTTGCCCAATGCTCACGGTCGGCGCTATCGAATCGCTGGAAATGTATGGTTCCGAAGCGCTCAAGAAGACCTATCTGACGCGGCTCGTCTCGGGTGAATGGCCTGGCACGATGAACCTGACGGAGCCGCATGCCGGCAGCGATCTTGCGGAGCTGCGTTGCCGCGCGGTGCCAGAAAACGGACACTATCGTCTCAAGGGTCAGAAGATATTTATTTCATACGGCGAGCACGACATGGCCGACAACATCATTCATATGGTGCTCGCCCGCCTGCCCGACGCGCCGGCCGGAACCAAGGGAATATCCCTCTTTCTGGTACCAAAAGTGCTGGTCAACGAAGACGGCTCGCTTGGCCAGCGCAATGACCTGCGCTGCGCTTCCGTTGAGCATAAGCTCGGCATTCATGCCAGTCCGACCTGTGTCATGTCCTTCGGCGACAATGACGGCGCCATCGGCCACCTCGTCGGCGAGGAGAACGAGGGCCTCAAAGCCATGTTTACAATGATGAATA
>DJKK01000299.1 GCA_002434595.1 Alphaproteobacteria bacterium UBA6544
GGGTCGCGGAGTTCGCCGTCGCGGCGCTCTGCGCGGAAGCTGTTGGGTGCATGGATGTCCTCAAAGAAGAAACCAACGAGTATATCAAGACACGCGAGCAGTTCGGACAGCCGATCGGCAAGTTCCAGGTTCTACAGCATCGAATGGTCGACATCTTGATCAACTGCGAGGAAGCCCGTTCGATGGCTTACGTCGCAACGGCCATGATGGACAGCGACGATGCCGAAGAACGCGCCCGCTCGGTCGCGGCAGCAAAAGCACAGATCGGCAAGAGCGCGAGATTTGTCGGCCAAAATTCCATCCAGATGCACGGCGGCATGGGAATGACCGATGAAATGAAAGTTGGCCATTACTTCAAGCGGCTGACAATGATCGACCTCACTTTCGGTGATCAGGATTACCATACGAAGCGCTTTGCCGCGATGACGTGAGCCATCGCGGTGACGCCTGGCGCGTCTCGCTAGTTCTTTATCACTTGTATCTTTTTTTGGCGCCGAAGTCTGGACGGGCCTTTAGTGACTCTGGTTGCCACGATTCCATGAGTGCAACCAGCATCGATGTTGCCCGCGCCACAAAACTATGGTGCCCGGTTCAAGCACTCGAGGAAGATGTCGAGTACTTCATCGGTAAATGCCCACATATTTTCCTCGCGATCGGATGAGGCCGTCTCAAGGGTCCGTACATCCGTAATCGGGCCGACAACTGCGACACAGGTATGCCCCGAAGCGTCACCGTATCTATTGCCCGTTGGTCCCGCCGCCCCTGTTTCAGCGAGGCCCCAGGTCGCACTCAACCGGCCACGCATGCTTTCCGCAAGGAGGCTCGCATACGGCTCACTCGAAGATCGAACGTCTGGATGATCGTCGAAATCGATTTGCGCCAACCTTTTTCGCGCGCGATGCGTATAGATCACGCCTCCGCCCATGAAGTATTTTGATGCTCCCGGGACTGCGAGTAGCGAGGCGGATACCAAGCCACCCGCGGAACTCTCGCCAACCGCGACAGTCTCACCGCGCTCAATCAGTATCTTGGCGATTTCCGCTGTTTTTGTCGTGAGTTCCATCTCGTTCTCCACTTCTGATCATTGCGTCATAGCATTTTAACTGCGTGCCGTTTGTAAGGTTGTCTCGGCAAACAGATCTTCGGGTGTCGGTCCTGGCTCCGTCAGTCCCTGCTCCACGGAGTAACGGATCAACGCCTCAATATCTGGTCGATTCTCCGCAACGCCGTAGGACCAGACATCAGGCCCCATCAGATCGCGTGTTTCGGCCAACTCCGCGCCGACCCGCGGAAGGGACACTTTCGGCGCACCGATAACTTCGAGGTCCCGGATCGCGCACTTCTTGGCAACGAGAATGCCTTGCAGAGATTGGCGGGGACCCATGGATATTCGGAGACCAGCGTCTTCTTGACACCAAGTATATGCATGATGGGGAAAATGCCGGTGCGTCGATAATAATCTTGCTCGACTGCGCGATAGTCGGGCCATAGCCGGCTGACCTTAGGTGTGCCGCGCTGCAAACAAGACGGCATCGGCGGCGAGATTACCGCATCTAGCTCTCCATTCTCGAGCATCCCCGACAATAATTGATGCGGAGCGATCCTTTGGCAATCGAACTTCTTCGGCAGCACAATCGGGGTCCGATCCTCCCGTCCTGTTTCTTCCAATCCGCCCGTCCGCCAAGTGATCTCCCAAGGCTCGATGCCAAACTCATCCTTCAGTAGTCCACGTTGCCAGACCGCCGCCGTCATCTGATATTCTGGCACGCCGATAATCTTTCTTTTAAGGTCTGCCCCGCTCTCAATCCCGCGATCGGTACGGATGTAAAATCCAGAGTGGCGAAACACGCGGGAGAGAAATACCGGAATCCCGAGATACTTTGAGTCGCAACGTTGCGTCTGCAGAATGTGGGTCGAAAATGATAGTTCCGTCACATCGAATTCCACGTAGCGTAGCGTACCGCGCGTGATAACATCTCTTCGGGCAACATATTGAGGTAAGTAACATCGCAACCATTGACCGCGATTGCACCACCTTTGATAGCCCGCGTCCGGTCGTAATTGTTGGTCGCCACCGTGATTGGAATGTTCGCCATCGTCATTGACCCTCAGGCATCAAATATCCCACGGCCATCCGGTTCAGTTGCCAGGGAAAGTCTATCCGCGACCGGCATCAATCCCGCAAGGTCGTCCGGCGCCAGATCAGCAACTTTCCCCGCTGCATCGATGAACCGCGCCTGCTCCGATTCACCGACCGCGTATTCCGCCAAGACTTCGAACTTTGTAATGTAGTTCTCCCGGACGAACGGCCGCGCACCAGCCGGATGTGCATCTGCAACTGTGATCTCGTCGACCAATGTCTCTCCGCCCGAAACCGTGATTTCAACGCGACCCCCAAACGCCTTCTTATTCGGATCGGTATCGTGGTATCGCGCCTCCCACTCAGGGTCTTCCCGTGTCTCAATCTTGCGCCAGAGTGAGACCGTTTCTGGCCGATGAGTGCGCTCTGACGTGTATGAGTCGAGGTGGTGCCAACTGCCATCCTCAAGCGCCACTGCAAAGATATAGGGCATCGAATGATCAAGTGTTTCCCGGCTCGCGTCCGGGTCATATTTCTGAGGATCGTTCGCGCCGCTGCCGATGACGGCATGCGTGTGATGGCTCGTATGAATGAGAATGCGTTCAATCGTGCGTGTATTGGCGATTTTCTGGCGCATACGACGCGCGAGGTCGATCAATGCCTGCGCCTGATACTCCGCCGAATGCTCTTTTGTAAAACTCTCTAGGATGGCGCGTTTCGGCTCACCCGCCTCGGGCAGGGGAATTTTGTAATGTGCTTCCTTGCCATCAAGCAACCAGGCGACAAAACCATCCTCTCCTTCGTAAATAGGCGCAGGGGCGGGTTCGCCGCGCATTGCGCGGTCGACGGCGTCAACCGCGAGGTTCGTCGCATGCCCCGGCGCATAA
>DJKK01000127.1 GCA_002434595.1 Alphaproteobacteria bacterium UBA6544
TGTATTGGAATGTATAAATAAGGCACTGGAGATAAACCAAAATGACTTTGAATGTTATAGAATGTTATGTCGAGTTCACCTTACGATTTATGGCGATCATAAAAAAGCCATTGAATTTGGCAAAAAAGCGGTAGAACTTAACCCTAACGATCCTCGTATCCTTTGGGCTTATGGAACGGCATTAGCTCTTTCCGGAACGGGGAAAGAGTCATTGGAAAATTTATTAAAGTCTTATAGTTTATCTCCAAAAATAGGCGTAGAAGGCAGTATTGATAATATCATTTCTTCAATTATCGTTGGTTATTATATTTCTGGTGATTATAAAAATGTAATTGATTGGTTCGAGAAACTAGAAAAAAAGGATTTTCGATCTTATGTTTTATGCATCTCTTCAATGATTACGGTTGGGATGGATATTCATTTCTTAGAAATGTTTCAAACACAATATTCTCAAATCGACTTTCGAAGTGAAATTGAATTATTTCAGTTTAAAGACCCAAAAATCACTACACTTCTTATTGATTTGGTTTCCGGATATATACCTGAACGTTGCTAAAAGTGGGTCTCTTCTCGGAAACGTGAATTTTGGCATCAAAGCATGCGCAGTGAGACAGTTTCTGACTTCCGCTGGATTAGAAACCAATAATACAATCGAATGCGTTATTTCTCAGGGAGGGCAAGAGTTTAAGAGGCGCTGGGATATCTGACTACTTTTAATTAATATTTATAACTCCATTTTCGTATTTTGCAGAAATATGGAGTTTTGTAGTCTGGCCAACAATTAAGAATTTCCATTTACCAATACGCACGCCGTTTCGATAGGATCCACGAAGTGTAAACCCTTTAGTTTCGCTAACTTCGACATAATCGCCATCCCATCTACCGTTTTTTAAATATCCGGTCTTCTTTCCCCAAACCTTGCCGGTATAAGGCGTAGGCGACAAAAATCTGTAAAACAAATCATTTCGTTGAATAAGATCTGTAAGTGCAATTGTGTCCTTTGGAGAATCAGCACTCGCACTCATTCCTAAACTTTCAAGCAGGATGGCAATAGTCATACAGAGAGTTGCGGTCAGTTTTCTCATACAATTGAGTTTAGCGAATTTTGAGGGTGTGGCTAGAGGTCGAAAGACGTGAGTCTTCATCTCAACCGACACCTCATTTCATATAAGAAAATAGATCAGGATAACCGATAGGGCGTAGGGGGTGTGATCGTTCTTACACCAGATACCTCTTCTTTTTCGAAAACCAATTCGGTATCGATCATTGAGGAGTGATAGTAACTCTATAATTTGATGAAAAAAATGGTGTCCCGAGCAGGATTCGAACCTGCGACTTCCGGATTAGGAATCCGACACTCTATCCAACTGAGTTACCGGGACACACTTTGGTATTTTAACAATGATCAGATGAGTTGAAAAACGATGGCCGCCAATCTTATTTCTTGTAAGAAGTTAGACTTTACTTTTTCCTATCAATTAGATCTCGATTTACAAAACCTTTGCACTGAAAAAAATGTGGTGAAAACATTATTATAACTATCTGGTTAGGATTGGCCGATCGATTGAGAATCGCGCGCTAAAGGTACGAGCAGGTTGCCATGGCGTTATCGCACCAACTCAGCCGGTTTCAAAGATGATGATCAGTCAAACAGGCTGTTCAGCGGAATCGAATAGTAAAGTAGCGCGGTTTCGGTGCCTGGGTTGTCGCTGCCGATACCGGCGTTCGACAGATGGTGGATGGCGACGCCAAGGCGGGAACGGTCATCGAACCGATACGCGAGTTCGAAACCCGAGCGGAACTCGATGACATGGCCGAGGTCTTGACCGTCGCCTTCGGTATATGCACCAACCGCGGTATTGGGTGTGAGCACCCATCGGCGGCCGAAATAAATATCCATCAGGAAACCGAAATAGCCGTAGAGGGATGCGTCCGATGTCGCGAACCCACCGACGAACGGCCGAATCTTCCAAAGGTCAATATCTGACCTGTATTCGAGATTGAACGCGGCACCCTGGGTGCGATCGGCAATGACCCCTGTCGCACCCGCGCCCAATGCAATGAATGCCGGCTCCTCATCGGCGGCGACTGGAACTGCGATGATCATCATTGCGATCAGCGCTAATGTGAGTTTCCTGAGCGTTTTCAAACGCCTACTCCTTTAATCTTGGCCCGCACATCATAATGGAACCGTTGAAAAGCGCAATGCCCAACCCGTGGCCTATCCCGGTCGCACCGCCTTGAAACCCTCCATGGCCGCGATCAATTCGCTGCGAATGCCGGGTTCCATCGCGGAATGCCCGGCGTCGGTCACAATTCGCAGATTCGCCCGGGGCCAGGTCGCAGACAATTCAACCGCGCTGACAATCGGGCAGACGGCGTCATAGCGGCCCTGAACGATCACGCCTGGGATGTCGGCCAGCCGGTCCGCATTTTCCAACAACGCGCCGTCGGCCATAAAACAATCGTTGACGAAGTAATGTGCTTCGATGCGCGCAAGGCCCAGTGCCGTGGCCGGCTCGAGAAACGACGACACCGCCTCCGGATTGGGACGCAGGGTGGAGCACGACCCTTCATAAAGACTCCAAACGCGGGCCGCGGTGAGATGGACAGCCGGATCCGGGTCGATAAGGCGCCTATGGTAATTCGTGAGGAGATCGTCGCGTTCGTCTTCGGGCAAATGGTTTGCGAACGCGCTCCATGCCTCGGGGAAAAGCCGGCGCATGCCCGTCATGAACCATTCGATCTCATCGCGTCGGCACAAGAAAATGCCGCGCAACGCAAGTCCAAGGCAATGCTGTGGATGCGTTTCGGCATATGCTAGCGCCAGACTGGACCCCCAAGACCCGCCGAAGACGAACCAGCGATCGATATCGAGATGTTTCCGTAGGGCCTCGATGTCGGCGACGAGATGCCCGGTCGTGTTCTTCGACAGGTCGCCGACTGGTGTCGAACGCCCGGCGCCCCGTTGGTCGAAAATCACGATCCGGTAGTGACGAGGATCGAAGAACCGTCGATGTGCTGGTACGGCCCCTGCCCCCGGCCCTCCGTGCAGGAAGACGACAGGGACGCCTTTGGGGTTGCCGCTCTGCTCCCAATAGAGATGATGCGGATCATCGACCGCAAGTCGTCCGGTCTCGTAGGGTTCGATTTCGGGAAATAGAGTACGTCGTGTCATACTGGTTCCATGCCGACCATCGGTCGCCGTTTCCATTCAATTACCGCCTCATGCTATCGGCGGCGTTCATTCTTTTTGTCGCTATGCCAGCCTTCGGAATAGTACGATGGGTTGGCGGCGGGGGGGCGGCGACAGGCGTCGA
>DJKK01000121.1 GCA_002434595.1 Alphaproteobacteria bacterium UBA6544
TCGTTGTCCTTGCCGGGCTTGAGCGTTGGTCCGCCCGGCCTGTCTTCGGTCGACGGCAAGCCTTTCTTGAAGCCTTCCTCGATTTTCGCCAGCGCCGCGACGACCTCGAGCGCCCGGTACGGCTCCGCAATGCAAGGAAATCCCGCGTCTTCGAATTTATCGAGGACTTCCTTTGGTCCTGTGACTGACATGATGATTAGAGCTTCCGGATATTTCTCTCGCACCGGTTTCAACGCTTCGATAATCGCTTCCGACAGTTGTTCCGAATATGCCAAGAACGCGAAGAAACCGACGACTGCATCGTAATTGCCCTCGCCGAGGATGATGTCGAAGTTCTTGGTGATCAGCGACATGTCGTTGTAAACCATAGCCGTGAAGTCGACCGGATTACGCGTGCCGGCGAAGGGTATGAGTTTCTTCAACTTTGCTTGCGAGGCGTCCGGCAGCGGTTCCATCTCAAGGCCTGCGTCGGAAGCAGCATCGGCCATCATGACGGCGGCGCCGCCCGAGATAGAGCCTACAGCGACATTGCGGCCCTGTGGCAAGACACCGTTGCTCGCCGCATGTGTGATGTCGATCAGCTCGTCGACGGTCAGGCAGCGATAAGCGTTATAACGCTCGAAGACCGCGTCGTAGACTTGGTCAGCGCCCGTCAGAGACGCTGTATGAGATGCGGCGGCTTCGGTGCCGACATCCGAGCGCCCGACCTTCTGTATCAACACCGGCTTGCGTGCCTCATACGCAAGACGAAGTGCTTCTTCAAGCCGAGCCCCATCCTTGCAGCCTTCGATATAGGCGCAGATGACGTCCGTGCCCGGATCCTGCGACATGAAGGCGATGCATTCCGCCACGTCGACGTCTACTTCGTTGCCGGTCGTGACCCAATACGAGAAACCGATGCCTTTCTCACGGCCAAGCACGAAACAGTGCGAGCCGAAGGCTCCCGACTGACTGACCATGCCGACATTGCCTATCTTCGGCATACCGTGGGTGAAACTGGTGGAGAACGTGGCGTAGATATTGTTCTTCGGATTGAAATAACCGAGGCAATTCGGTCCGACGATCCGCATGCCGGCTTCCTTGGCGATGTCCTTCAGGCGTTGCTGATTGGCCGCACCTTGTTCGCCGGCCTCAGCAAAGCCGGAGGTCAGGGTGACCAGCGATTTCACTCCTTTACGCGCACAGGCCTCCGCGGTTTCCAGGGCTAGCGATTCCGGAACAGCCATGATCGCCATATCCACCGGACCGTCCGCATCCTCGATAGTGGGGATAGTCGCGAGACCTTGAACGGTATCGCGTGTCGGGTTTACCGGATAGAACTTGCCCTCATATCCGTACTCTTTGAAGAAGCGGACCGGAATGCCGCCGATTTTGCTCGGGTTGTCGGACGCGCCGAGGACGGCGCATGCGCGCGGCCAGAACATTGCGTTGAGCGTTTCCGCACTTTTTAGAAGATCGGACATTTCCGTCGGGCCCCTTGGTCGTTTCTGTTTTCCGCGTGACGACCGTTATCCTGGCCGATGCAATGTAAAAATTGTATCGGAATTCACCACCGCATAGTCCTGATATCCAAGTCGGGCAATCGGTCGCATCTTGCCGACATCGACGATGCCGTCGTCGGTGATGAATTCGTCACGAATATTGACGCCGACGACCTGGCCGAAAATCACACAATACGCATCGTTTGGGGTATCGCCGGGCAACTCGACTGTCTTCAGATACTTGCATTCCAAATGGACCGGTGCTTCGGCGACACGTGGCGGTTTTACGGCTTGCGAGGCCTCGGAGGTCAATCCTGCCAAGGCCAGTTCATCGACATCTTTCGCGACGCTGGCCGAGGTTGCGTTCATGGCTTTCCGCGTATCCCAGGTCGTCAGGTTGCACACAAACTCGCCGGTTTCCTCGATGTTGCGTTGCGAATCCTTGTGGTTGTCATCCGGTGACGATGCGCCACGGCTCGCGGAAAACATAACCGTCGGCGGCCGATAGGATACCGCATTAAAGAAACTGTAAGGCGCCAGGTTTACAATACCGCCGACGTCAACGGAGCTAACCCAACCGATTGGGCGCGGGATCACCAGGCTGTTGAAGGGGTTCTTCGAAAGACCGTGATCGGTCTTCCCCGGTTCATAGTACATGGTTTGTCTCCGTTGTGCGACGGTGATTGAGAATCAGTCGACGTGGATCGTGAACGCGTATTCTGCGGCCGCATCTTCCAGCCAGAGCCAGAGATACTCGGCGAAAGAACGTCGGATATAGATTCGATAGGCGTCTTCGTCGATTTGGAAGAGTGCGACCTGGGCCTTGCCGAGATTTGTCTGCACGACCGCTCCCGGCTGGAGGGCGCGCGGATGGAGGTCGATGGTACAGCCTTTGGCAAGGACGTCCCGGGCATTCGGTCCGCTCACGGCAAAACCCGCAAAGGCTTCGCCAATCTCGACTGCGGAGGCCTCGAATGCTGCGAGGCTCTGCCGAAGCTCGTTGGCGGAGGGCAGCAGGGGTGCGCCTTCGCTGATCAACCACCATCGGTCCGGCCCCATCCAGAAACATGTCAGCCCGTCCCGCAAAGCGGTCTGCGGTGAACCTTTTGGCGGGGTGACATCGATTAGCTGACGAACCGTGCTCAGAAACTCCTCCTCTGGTGTACCCCTGAGCTCGATTATCTGTGGAATTGCGAGGACCCGGAGGTCGACACCAGCATTCTCGACCATCGCAATGCGGGCGACCAAGCCGAGATGGTCGAGCGGCCCCTGGC
>DJKK01000048.1 GCA_002434595.1 Alphaproteobacteria bacterium UBA6544
ACAGGCCGCACCGCGCTGCCGATCGCATGTCACGTCGGCTACTGGGAGCAATGCGACGCGCTGATCGAGACCGTTTACGATCGTCTCGGCCGGGTCGATATCTTGGTCAACAATGCCGGTTTGTCGCCGCTCTATCCATCGATTGCCGAGATTAGTGAGGAGCTTTATGACAAGGTCTTCGACATCAACGTGAAGGGACCGTTCCGCCTGGCAACACAGGTGGCGACGCGGATGATGGAAGGCGACGGTGGATCGATAATAAACATCTCCAGCACCGGGTCGCTTCAACCGACCCGGCGTGCCGCGACATATGGCATGGCGAAGTCAGCCCTCAATCAGATGACCGTGAACCTCGCCTACGAGTATGGCCCCAAGGTCCGTGTTAATTGCATTGCGCCAGGACCCTTCGCCACCGATATCTCGAAAGCCTGGCCGGATACGCCGGAGTTCAATGCGCGTTGGGATCGCATGGCGATGAAGCGTGTTGGCCAGCCTGACGAAATCGTCGGAGCGGCCCTCTATTTCGCGAGCGATGCGTCGAGCTATACGACCGGTGCCTTGCTGCGGGTGTGCGGCGGCTCGGATCCGATCATCTAAGGGAGACGTTAAATGTCTAACAGCGTCCTCAAAGCGATGAAGATCCAGTCACGGGTGGGTATTCCAATCGTCCGAGAATTGGAGAAGGAGATTGGGAAGGAGCGAGCCCATGCCATCGTCGGAAAGGCGATTGCCGGCGCCTACGTCGATTACCGCAAGACGAAGAGATTTGAGGCGGATTCTCATCCGCGGGTCGAGCAGGAGGTCGACAGCGGCTTTCCGGTGGAGCGCGAGGTTGTTGACAATTTCGACGAGACCCATGGCCACAACCTCGCCGGCTGTAAGTCCGCGGAATTTTTCCGCCAGATTGGTGAGCCGGAGATCGGCGCACTGATGACCTGCGGTGTGGACTTTGCAGCGAAAGATCTGATTCGGCCAGAATGGGAATTTGGGCGTACGCAGACGCGCATGAAAGGCGCCTCGCACTGCGACTTCCTCTGGCATAAGGGATGAGCGGCGAGCATCCCGTGGCCGTCGTTGCAGGTGTCGGCAGCGGCACGGGTGAAGCGCTGGTGCGTCGTTTTGCCAAGGGTGGCTACCGCGTCGCGATGATTGCGCGCAAGGCGGAACGCCTGGAACGCATTGCGGGCGATGTGGCGGACGCCGTCGGGTATCCGTGTGACATGGCGGATGCCGACGGCTTCCGCGACACGCTGAACAAGATCAAACAAGAGATGGGCTCGCCGAAGGTCGCTATCATGAATGGCGCGCGGGCGGTGCGCGAGCGCTACGATAAAATCGACCCCCTAGAGTTCGAGAGCACCTTCCGGGTCAACGTTACCGCCCTATTGGTACTTGCACAGGAAACTTGTCCGGACATGATCGAGATGGGCGACTGTGCGCTCCTGGTAACCGGCAACACGGGCGCCTGGCGTGGTAAGCCTCATTTCACCGGCTTCGCGCCGTCGAAGTCGGCACAGCGTATTCTCGCGGAAGCATTAGCCCGCGACCTCGGGCCACAAGGCGTCCACGTTGCGTATATCACCATCGACGCTGCCATCGATATCTGGTGGGTTCGGGAGCGTCGGGGCCCAGACTATCCACAGGATATGTTTGCGAAGCCGGCCGATATCGCGGGCGAATGCTTCCACGTTGCGCACCAACCGAAATCTACCTGGTCCTTTAACGTAGAACTCCGGCCCTACAACGAACCTTGGTAGGATCGCGCCGTCCTATTCAAGATTGACGACGACCTCGCCAAACGGCCCGAAATCGGCACGGTAGGTCTGTCCGTGCTCCGGCCGCAGCATGCCGGTCAGGGTGCCGGTACTGATCATCTGACTGGCCGTCAGGCCGATGCCGGTTCGTGACAACTCGTTGGCAAGCCATGTTAGTGGCACAATTGGGTGCTCCATCGCCGCTTTTGCGGTTCCGGAGCGTTTCTCGTAACCGTCGCAATAGAGGGTCACTACTTGTCCCGCGATATCCTTCTCCTCCCAGTTCTCGATGGCAGGACCAAAGATTAGTGTCGCGCTACCGGAGCCGTCGGCGAGGATTGCGGGCAATGGAGGAAAGTTCTCGTCATGGATAAACCGACATTCGGCAAGCTCGATTCCCGGATGCAGAGACGCAACGGCTTCGCTTACTTCTTCGAGGGAATAAGGTGTCTCTCGCGGCGGCAGGTCCGAACCGAGGCGCACCTGAAACTCCACCTCGGGAATCGGACTGCAGAGCGTTTCGAACTTGGAAGTTGCAGGCGACGGACGGATATTGGGCGCGTAGACGCGGCCGTAAATTGGTTGGTCGGTCCGCAAGGCCTGTTGCATTTCCGTGTTGGTTGCCGCGATTTTCCATCCAGCGACTGTCCATCCGAGTTCCTCTTCTACCCGACGGGCGATATCGTAGGCGGTCTCCCGGTCAGGCGGAATCAGTTCGGGTTCGAGGCCACTACGCTGGCGCCCCTCGCGCCGCAAGCCGGCAAGGAGCTGGGCCAGTTCGATACGTTGAACCTCATCCATGAGGGTCGGTCAGTCGTTTAATCCCGCGGCGGATTAAGGCGCGCGAGTTCCGCCATCAAGTCGACCGCGGCGTCCTGCGCCGGGGCGATGGTGAAGTTGTTTGCACCCGAATCCTCCCATGCCCGGAAGCGCTCCTTGATGCGGGCCGGTGGTCCCATGAGGCCGCGGGAATCGATCCATTCGTCCGGCACCGTGGCGATCGCTTCTTCCTTGTTTCCGGCCAGATAGAGTTCCTGGATACGATCGGCCTCGTCCTTGTATCCGCGGCGGACGAACATGTCCTTGTGGAAGTTCTTGTCCTTGTGACCCATGCCGCCGATGTAGAGCGCCTCGCGCGGCTTTAGGCGGTCAATCGACGCCTTCACGTCCTCGTCCACATCGACAAAGATTCGGGCCATGACATCAAAGTTATCCCATCCCTTGCCGTTGCCGGCGCGCTTGAAGCCTTCCTCGAGCCACGGTTTGTACTCATCCATCGTGCCCGGCATGAAACCCAGCGGCAGCCAGCCATCGGCCACTTCGCCGGTCAGGCGAACCGTCGCTTCGTTTCCGGAGCCGATATAAATCGGAATGTCAGGGTTCATGTGCAAAATCGACTTCAATGGCTTGCCGACACCGAGCCCGCCTTCACCGCTGTAAGGGAGTTGCAACTGCTTGCCATCATGCGTCAGGCCTTCCTCGCGGCGCCAGATCTTGCGCATGATCTCGACATAGTCCTTGAGCCAGTAGTACGGCCGACCCCACGGCTGTCCATACCAGCCCTCGACGATCTGTGGACCCGAGACCCCGAGCCCCGCAATGGCACGTCCGCCACCGGCGAGAGCGTCGACCGTACCCATGCTCATGGCGCAGTTGGCCGGGGTGCGTGCCGATACCTGGATGATGCCGGTACCGAGTTTTATCCGCTTGGTGATCGCTGCGAGATATGCCAAGGGCGTAATTGCGTCGGACCCGTAGGCCTCGGCCGTCCAGACGCTGTCGTAGCCGATTTTCTCCGCGTGGAGAATTCGGTCGACCGGCAAGTCCATGTGGGCGCCGGAGTATCCGATGGAGAGACCGAGTTTCATGGGAATTCCTTCCTCGTCTCCGTTGTAATGATTTCCCGGAGACGCGTCGCGTTATCCGGAATCCAGATTAGCTAAAATATATCGTGTCCGAACTAGGTCCTGGCTCTCTGCATCGCGTTGGCCGGGAGGCGTAGGGC
Organism: Alphaproteobacteria bacterium UBA6544; assembly: GCA_002434595.1. Taxonomy (GTDB): domain Bacteria; phylum Pseudomonadota; class Alphaproteobacteria; order UBA8366; family UBA8366; genus UBA6544. The sequence continues at coordinate 3,760 of DJKK01000048.1, forward strand.
TGACTACGAATCTATTTTTGCAGTCGCGTAGCCGCTGACCACCGTCGAGCCTTCCTGGTTTGTCGTCTTGACCTCCAGGTCGACCAGCGCCTGGCCATCTTCGACACGTAAATCTGTCACGGTAGCGGTCGAGGTCAGGGTGTCGCCTGGCCAGACTTGGTTGGTAAAGCGGACACCAAACTTCGTCAGGCGGCCGTCGCCGACATAGTTCGTCAGCATCTTGCCGGTCAGACCCATAGTCAGCATGCCGTGGGCGAAGACACCCGGATAGCCCGCGACTTCCTTCGTATAGACATCGTCCGTGTGCAGCGGGTTGTAGTCACCTGACGCACCGGAATACATCACTAGTTGCGTGCGGCTGAGATTGTCGATGACGACTTCGCTATGCTCGTCACCGGGTTTTAGGTCGCTCATGTTGAGTGCCATTGTGAATTCCTTCCCTTAATCCTGCTCGACCGGTTTTTCGGTCTTCACACCGACGCCTCGCATTGTGAGAACGAGTTCGCCATTCTGATCGTGAAACTCGAAAATGGTTTCGGTGAATTTCAGCAGGCCGGCGCGCTTGCTCTGCTTCTCCCATGTATTTCCTGGTTTCGAGGTCATGGTGAGCTGGTCGCCAGGTTTCAGGTGGCGGTGATACTCATAATGCTGTTCGGCGTGCAGGCCACCTGTCGAGGGCGCTGGCTCGTCGAGACCGGTCGGGTTCTTACCGGAGCCGAACCATTTTTCACCGTTTCTCGGACGTAGATGATAGTCCGGATCGAATTGCGATACCGCGCGACCAAAAGTCGGCGGGGCGATGATACTGCCAGTTTCGCTCTTGGCGGCGTAATCGGCGTCGCTGTAAATCGGGTTGTCGTCCAGTAGAGAGCGCGCAAACATCATGATATGCGACCCTTCGACCGGCATTTTTACTTCGTCGGCCACGGTATTTCTCCTTCGTAGTAAGCTCCATCGGCACGAAGTGAGGATGTGATTCGGGCAGCCTCGGTCAACCGGTCGCGAGAGGCAGGCCGGGTCCTGTAACAACCACCCTATTCAGCAAGCTGCCGGGCTGCATTATTATCGTGCCCGGGTGCCGCGAGGCTCTCTCACGTATGTCGGCCCTAGAGAGGTGCCGTTTGACCACTGTGGTTAACGCGGAGATGTCGCGCCAGTCTCCGCTGTCGACGGGTTCAACCCTGATACATCTGCGCCCTGTCGGGCCAGCAACCTGCCGCAGTAGGGGCCGGCGATGCCTTGGCTTAAGTCCAGAACCTTCAATTCCGCGAACTGTGCCTCATATCACATCGCTTCACCTCCACGGAATCCATTGGGCAGGGGGCCGCTTTTAGGCGATAGCTTTTCATTTCCGGTGGTATGAGTAAATTCGCCGCAATCACCGGACCTAATGCCGTGCTCGGTTCGGCATTAGGTTTTTTATGTGACTTTAAATTAAAAGGACCTCCGATGTTCGACACGACCCAAATTGCCGCACCGCTCGAAATCCATACTGAACGGGTCCGGCCGGAATGGATCGACCACAACGGACATATGAACGTCGCCTTCTATTTGATGGCGTTCGATGAGGCGGCGGGCGCGGTCGCTAAAGCTATCGGTTATACCAACGAATATCGGAAGGCGAATAACATTGGCACCTTTGTCGGCGATTATCACATCCGATACGTTCAGGAAGTGATGGAAGGGGACCTGTTGCGGTTCACCTATCGCATCATCGCGTGCGACGAGAAGCGGTATCACTATTGGCAGGAGATGTATCACGCGGAGAAGGGCTACCTCGCGGCGGAAGCCGAGGCGATCACCCTCCACATCGATATGTCAATCCGCAAGGTCTCGCCGTTTCCAACGCAAATCTATGAGCGCATCCAGGCCATCTACGAAGCGCATAAGCACCTGCCAATGCCGGAGAATTTGGGCCGGCAAATCCAGGTGAAGCGGAAGTAGTAGACCCCACGCAGTGCTATTCCGGAAACGCGGAGCGTTATCCGGAACTATAGTCTGAGACCCACAATGTGTCGTTGCGACTGGATTTAGTTCTCAGGCTCTAATTCCGGGGTCACTCTATAGTGCACTCCGGAATGACGATTGAGGGTGTCCTAGCCTATCTCCTCGCCAAGACCGACATAGTCGTCGATGAACGCCAAGACTTCATCACGGCTTCGGTTGGGCAGGCCGACGATGGCGCGGGTGAAGCCGGCGACGCGGAACTTCTTTAGGGAATCTGCATCGCGGGCCCGCTGGCAGAAGGCGGAAAGCTGAATGTCGTCGGGGTTCCGGCCCTCTTCGCTGACCGCGTGGCGCATTTTCGCGACCATTGCCTCGGGATCACGCAGCAGGACGTCGATCGGCATCCAACCGTCGCAATAGCGCGCGACCCGCTTTAGGGACATGTCGGTGGCGCCGCCCATCAGGACGGGTGGGTGCGGGTCCTGCGCGGGTTTCGGGTTGGAGACGATACGCTCGAAGTTGACGAACTCACCTCCGTAGCTGGCTTCCTCTTCGGTCCAGATCGCCTTCATCGCCTCCACGCGCTCGCGCAGCAACTTCCAGCGCCGGTCGAAAGGATAGCCGTGGTTCTCCATCTCCTCCTTGTTCCAGCCACCACCGATGCCGAAGAGAAATCGTCCGCCCGAATAGTTATCCAGCGTGGCAACCGATTTGGCGAGGGCGATAGGATCGTGCTCGACAACGAGGCTGATCCCGGTACCGAGTTTCAGGTTCTCAGTCACTGCGGCCGCCATGCCGAGGGTCACGAATGGATCGCTCATATGATAATATGGCTTCGGTAAGTCGCCACCGCCCGGGAAGGGTGTCTCGCGGCTTGCTGGTATATGCGTATGCTCACCGACCCAGAGCGAGTCGAAGCTACGTGCTTCCAGTTCTCTTGCGAGATCGTCGGCGCGAATGCCGTATTCCGTGTTATAGCTGAAGAACCCGATATCCATGGATTATCCTCCCTTTGCCGGGGCAGTAAGGCGTCTATTTTCATAGTTAGGTTGGCGTCCGG
>DJKK01000081.1 GCA_002434595.1 Alphaproteobacteria bacterium UBA6544
GAGTGGCCGACACCAAACAATGGCGGACGAGTGATTTCGAATATCGTAATGATGGGTATGGGGGAACCGTTGTTAAACTACGATAACGTTGCAAAAGCGTTGAGCATTATTATGGATAATGAGGGGATCGCCGTATCGAAACGCCGGATCACGCTATCGACCTCTGGGATCGTGCCCGTAATGCAACGTTGTGGCGAGGAGCTTGGCGTTAACCTCGCAGTCAGCTTACACGCGGTGCGTGACGACCTCCGCAACGTATTGGTGCCGATAAATCGAAAATATCCCATTGCAGATCTTTTGGATGCCTGCCGCGCCTATCCAGGCGCTAACAATGCCCGACGCATTACCTTTGAATATGTAATGCTAAAAGGGGTCAACGATAGCGATTCAGATGCAAACGAATTAGTTCGCATGCTTCACGGGATTCCGGCAAAATTCAACCTGATTCCGTTCAATGCCTGGGAAAACGCACCGTATGAGTGTTCATCAAATACTCGGATGCATCGATTCGCGAAAATACTCAATGACGGCGGGTTTTCTGCGCCCATTCGCGTGCCGCGCGGTCGTGATATCCTTGCCGCCTGTGGGCAACTCAAATCAGCTAGTATCCGCAACCACAGACAAGTCTGTGCGGCCGATACCAAAGGATGAATTGTTGCTCCCATTAGATTGAGAAGATGAGCAGTGTGGGCGCACAGAGTCTACCCTTAGCCCGCTTATTGTTTTAATCCGCTTAATTTGCAGGTTCGTAGCCTGTTTCGAAGCGGTCACAACCTCCTTGACCTACTCAAGGCGACACTTGCGGAAGTTATAATGCTCGCTCTCAAATAAATTTAGATGGATGAGAGAAGCGCCAGCCTATTGCGCCAACGTAGCAAATTTTTTCAATGTTGCCGCTTCCCTCGAAAAAATCTTTGGCAATATCAAATTTTGGAGGCCACCGACGATGCAGGCTCTCGTTATCAAAGGCAGACGAGCCTAGCAGCTAGAGTCATGGCCCACCGCAAAAAGATGGAACTCATCTAATACATTTGTCAGATAGATAGTCCCACCGTTAGCAATGACACTTTCTTACTAATAGCGGCTATGTCGCAAATTGAGGGCAATTCTTAACGAGTGTCACCATCCGTTACACCGCCTCCATTGATCGATCACCTCAACGCCTCCATCGACCACATTATAAGCCTCGTAAGCAGCAGATGTCATGCAAGCATGGTTCGGAAAAACGCGAATCTTCGAACCAATTGTGAGATCCGCAAACTGTGCTGGGTCTTCGACAAACACCTCGCCGTGTTCCTGATGAACACTATTTACTCGTAATCCAGGGAAGGGGACTCCGCTCAAGTCCGCGATTTGACCAAAGCCTACATCAAAATCTAATCCGGCTGTGGATCGATCTTTAGAGAGCGCCAGGCCCCCAGCATCCAACATTACAGTCCTGCGCTCGCTGTTACTCGCGATGACGGACGCCAGCACGCTTAATGCCACTGCATTGATACAGCATGACCCAATCCCCACCTGAAACATATCTTGAAACACGTAGACCCCAGGGCGAACTTCAGTAACGCCGTCAAAGGTCACGCCGTGCGTGGCTGTCGGGGTCGAGCCGACACTGATAATTGGCGTCTCAAATCCTGCATTCCGCAGCCTTTGGCCCGCTGTGACCGCGGCTACACGCTCGGCCTCCGCTACCGCTGCAGCGGCGTCCGGCGAACGCGTGGCATACGAATGGCCCGCATGGGTCAGTACGCCCATGATTTTAGAGCGCCCCGATCGTTCAACAGTCACCGCCAGTTCTGTGAGATCCGAACTATCTGCTGCAACACCTGTCCGATGCTCTCCACAATCAATTTCAATTAAAACGCGGTGGTTACCATCATGGTTTGATATGGCTCCTGCTACCGCAAAATTATCGGTAATGATTTTTAGATCCGCGCCGCGGGTCGCGAGGGCCGCCGACATGTCGAGCTTGTCCGGGCTGATACAGACAGCGTAAATAAGATCAGTAAAACCTTGGCTTAAGAAATAGCTGGCCTCTCGAAGGGTGGAAACCGCAAGAGCGTCTCCTTTATCCCCGACCGCTATCCGTGCCACCTCCGCAGACTTTGCAGTCTTTGCATGCGGACGCAGAGCCACGCCGTGGGCATGGACTCGAGCACGCATTTCATCGGTGTTGGCACGGACACGTTGGCGATCGAGAATAAGTGCAGGCGTCGGCAGATCGGATAGATGCATCGCTTGATGTTAGTAGCCTGATCTACAACCTGCAACAAAACCGTGAAGCAACTTGCGGGCTCAGTTCTTTTCCCTATACTGCGCCGCGTCTCGAGGTCCCAACACTCAGGGGAAGATGATGAGCGAGAAGATCAATAAGGTCGTTCTGGCCTACTCCGGCGGTTTAGATACGTCAGTGATCCTTAAGTGGCTGCAAGAGCATTACGATTGTGAAGTGGTCACCTTCACCGCCGATCTGGGGCAGGGCGAAGAGCTGGAGCCCGCGCGCAAGAAGGCCGAGATGATGGGCATCAAGCAGATCTATATCGAAGATCTGCGCGAGGAATTCGTCCGTGATTACGTCTTCCCGATGTTCCGCGCCGCCGCCATCTACGAAGGCACCTATCTGCTGGGCACCTCGATCGCGCGGCCGCTGATCGCCAAGCGCCAGATCGAGATCGCCGCCGAAACCGGGGCCGACGCCGTCGCCCACGGCGCGACCGGCAAGGGCAACGACCAAGTGCGGTTCGAACTCGGATATTACGGCCTCAACCCGGACATCAAGGTCATCGCGCCCTGGCGTGAATGGGACCTGACAAGCCGTACCCGGCTTATCGAATACGCGGAACAGCACCAGATTCCCGTGCCGAAAGACAAGCGCGGCGAGGCGCCGTTCTCCGTCGACGCCAACCTGCTGCATATTTCGGCGGAAGGAAAAGTGCTGGAGGATCCGTCGGAGGAGGCACCGGAATACGTTTATTCCCGCAGCGTGCGTCCGGAAGACGCCCCGGATACGCCGACCTATGTGGAAATCGGGTTTGAGAAGGGCGACGCGGTCTCGATCGACGGCGAAGCGATGTCCCCCGCGACCCTGCTGACAAAGCTGAACGAACTCGGCGGGGCCAACGGCATCGGCCGGCTCGACCTTGTCGAAAACAGGTTCGTCGGCATGAAGTCACGCGGCGTGTACGAGACGCCGGGCGGCACCATTCTCCTCGCCGCACACCGGGCCATGGAGTCAATCACCCTCGACCGGGGTGCCGCGCACCTCAAGGACGAACTTATGCCGCGCTACGCGGAGCTGATCTATAACGGTTTCTGGTTTTCACCGGAGCGCGAGATGCTGCAGGCTCTGATCGACCAGAGTCAAGAACACGTGACAGGCAGCGTTCGCCTGAAGCTCTACAAGGGTGCGATCCACACCGTCGGCCGCAGCAGTGCGCAAAGCCTATACAGCCTGGAACACGTCACTTTCGAAGAAGACGCCGTCTACGACCAGCGCGACGCCGAGGGCTTTATCAAACTGAACGCGCTGCGGCTAAGGCTGGCGCGGAAGCGGAATAGGTAAAATTCTTCACTTACCACGCCAGCATCGGGGAGATGCCGAAGGCCCATTCGTGGCCCATGACCAGAATTGCATAAAACGCGATTCCCCTCACAAGACGAGCAAGGCCGATGCCCTTCCAGTCAACCTCCATACGCCCCCGGCTATGGGCGAGGACCGGGACGGCCGAGGTGGTCAGCGCGACCGGCCCCCAATCGCTCCCCATAGTCTCGCGGCGCCGGCAGTCGATATGAAGCATCTCAACGATCGCCAGAACGGCAAACCCGCCAAAGCAAATAATGCTCTCCCCATCGCCGTTCGGCGCGATATGGGCGAGGGCCCAGAGCGCAAACCCCCACGTTAGCGGGTGCCGCGACACGGTGGCGATCCCACAGGCTTTGGCGTTCTCAGGTGACAGTTCCTCGCCGCCGACGGACGTGACGTTCCGGGTCGAGACGCCCGCGATCGCCAGGATACAGGCGAACGGCGTGATGGCTGCCGTTATATGGCGCAGTATCTCTGTTTGCGCTCGGACTTCGACATGGAGTGCCTCACCGAATTCTCGTGCGGCCCAGATCAAGGTAACGAGCGCCAAGAAGGTTTACAAAATGCAGAAATCGTTCTCTCCGATCACGCCGAGAATCGCCTAGCGTACGGGCAGATTCGACAGTACGAAGTGGCTGATCACAAAAGTCGCAGTTGCAAGCAGGGGGGTGGAGACCCTCATTCATCGCGCGGTTATTCGTTGTTGGGCGCAGCAGCTGTTTTCATGCTAAGGAGCTTACATGAACGACAAAGAAATGTCCGCCGAATCGTCCGTCACCAAAGACAATGACGATCCCGTCGCCGTCACCATCCTGACACTTCTCACGGAAATGGAACCGGGCAAGACGCTGACCCCGGAAACTGCGGCGCGCCGTTTCGCGGAAGGTCGCCGCCGCCAGAATGACCCGCCCGAGCTGTGGCGACGCTACCTCAATGCGGTACGCCAGCAGGCAATCCACCTCGCGCGGGCCGGCAGGATTGAGATCCTGCGCAAGGGCAAACCCGTCGACCCGAACGATTTCAAGGGTGTCTACCGGCTGCGACTGAAGGCAGACGGGTGAGCGCAACCGAAGACGGTGTTTCCCATTGGCGCCGCATCTCCATCGGCGGCGGCGCGGCGATGTTCATCGGAATCGCCATGGGCCGGTTTTCCTATACCACGATGCTGCCGCCGCTCATCGAGTCCGGTCAGCTCAGCGAGCTTGAAGCGGGATATGTCGGCGGCTTCAACCTCGCGGCGTTCTTTCTCGGCGCCTATTTCTCGGAACGCCTGCGAAATGCCCTGTCGATCCAATTGCTTCTCTCTGGCGCGGTCTGGGTTGGGGTGCTCGCGCTCGTGGCGTCAGCGGTTCCTGCCGGATTTTACTGGCTCGCTTTATGGCGCGCGGTGCTGGGCGCCATCGCCGGATTAATCATGGTGCAGAGCGTCGCCTTCGCCACGGCCGCCGCTCCCACCGACAAGCGGCCCGTAGCCGCAGGATACGTTTATGCCGGCGTTGGTCTTGGCGTGTTCCTGTCCGGTCTTTTGGCGCCGTGGCTACTGGAAAAGGGACTTGTCTGGGCGTGGACTGGCTTCGCCCTCGGCGGCCTTGTTGCGGCCGTCGCTGCGCAATGGGGATGGGCGGTGGCCGATATCTTGCCAAACGGGCCCACCTCAAGTCCGGATCCGTTGCCAGATCACTGGCCATGGAGAGGCCTCGTCGCCGCCAATTTCCTGTTCTCCTTCGGGATCGTTCCGCATACAATCTACTGGGTGGACTTCCTCGTCCGCGACGTCGGTCTCGGCATGAACATGGCCGGTTGGCATTGGAGTGTAGTCGGCTTGTCCGCATTTCTCGGGCCGCTCGTAACCGCGGCACTGGCCTCTCGCATCGGTATATCGGCGACGCTTCTAATTGTATTCGTCCTCTTGGGTCTCGGCGTTGGCGGACCAGCCATGCTGGCGGTCGGTGTTGTCCTGTGGCTCTCGTCCTTACTTTATGGCGGGCAACCCGGACTCGCCTCGATCTTGGCCGCACGAGCCCGCGAGATGGGCAGCGCCGCCGACATGCCGCGGATGATGCGGGTCACCATCCTCGCGAATGCCTGCGGCGCCGCGACCGGCGGACTGGCGGTGCCCTACATATTCGAGGTCGCGGGATACGATATCCTGTTCGTCTTGGGGGGCGTTGCGATGTTCCTCGGCGCCGTCGCCACCTTGCCGCGGCACGTGCCGGGCTAAAACTCCGGCGGTGCAATCCCGTGCTGACGGCAGGCAGCGGTGACCGTATTTGCCAATAGGCACGCGATTGTCATCGGCCCGACACCACCGGGCACCGGGGTGATGGCGCCGGCCACGGCTTTCGCTTCGGCGAAGGCGACATCGCCGACCAGGCGCGTCTTGCCCTCTTCACCCGGTTTCGGCACGCGATTGATACCGACATCGATCACAATCGCACCCGGTTTGACCCAGTCACCGCGCACCATTTCGGCCCGACCGACAGCGGCGACCAGAATATCCGCCCGGCGGCAGACCTCCGGAAGGTCCGCCGTCCGTGAGTGGCAGATCGTGACTGTGCAGTTGGCGTCGAGCAGCAAATGCGCCATCGGTTTGCCGACGATGTTGGAGCGGCCGATGATCACCGCCTCCTTTCCCGAGAGGTCGCCCATCCGGTCCTTCAGCATCATCAGACAGCCAAGCGGGGTGCAGGGCACCATGGGGTCTCCGCCAGTTGCGAGCCGGCCCGTGTTAACTACATGAAACCCGTCCGCATCCTTATCAGGCGAGATGGCATCGATGACAGCCTGTTCATCGATCTGATCGGGTAGAGGCAGTTGGACCAAGATGCCGTGGACGGCATCATCCCCATTCAATGTACCGATAAGGGCAAGCAGCTCTTCTTGTTCGGTATCCATCGGCAGGACGTGCTCAAACCCGTTCATGCCCGCTTTGACCGTCGCCTTATTCTTGTTGCGGACATAGACCTCGCTCGCGGGATCCTCACCTACGAGCACCACTGCAAGGCCTGGTGTCAAACCGTGGTCCGACTTCATTTCACTCACCGCGTC
>DJKK01000290.1 GCA_002434595.1 Alphaproteobacteria bacterium UBA6544
AGATAGCTCGGATAGCCTGCTGATCGTGACCGATGGCGTCCATACCGTTCTCGATCAGAATGACTGCATTCCGACGATGGATGACCAGGTCTGGATCGGAGAAAACTTCGAAGTTGATTTGGGACTTCTGTTCTACTCCGGTGGGAGCCAATATCCGGCATGTTTCGATATGCCGATGGAGACTAAGAGACGCGCTACGGAGGAGCGAATTAGCTCGCAAATGCGGGGGGCGATTGAAGCTGCTGGACGTATGGGCATTCGGACCGCGATTCCGGCGGCGAACGATATGTGTAGTTACCGCCAACCGGAGTTCGATTTATATGCCAGTGCGCTACCGGTGGAATTCCGGGATTATGCCGTGCGTCACGGCGCGAATTTGGAGGTACTCCTTGTTTCTCCGGGCGAAATTTATTCGTTTCGCGAAACTGCGGACGCATTCAACAAATATTTTTCGGATCGCGCGGCGTGGACAACCGCGGCCAACGCCTTGCGTCAAAGAGCGGATGTGATGTCCATCGCGGATCGCCTCCAGAAAATCGAGCAAGCGGAATTGTTCGACCATCGCCAATTTATAAGATTGATGAGACAGTATTTCGCGAACACGGAGCAAATTGCTAAGGAGGCAAGCCGAACAGGGGATGACATTGCGGTGGAGTTCACAGTCGAAGATCGTGCTACGGACCGCACGTACTTCATTCACCGACGGAGCGGCCGCTGGAACCTCGACTGCAAGGAAGATTTGCAGAAGGAGACGTGCGTCGATTTGCACATGAGTATTCGCGTATCGTCGCAAGTGGTTGCCATGGCGATGGTGGGTAAGCTGACGTGGGAAGATCTGCTGAACGGACAATATCGAATTTCGCGGCCCAACAATTCCTTCGACAAGAATGAGTATGAATTCTGGGAGTTGCTTTCCGGGTTTACCGCCTTTCTCGAGGACGCGGATGAACAACCCGAACTCGCGGAACGAGGACGGATTCGGGTCGTTCGTCCTGATTTTTTCGAGGAATTTGTGCGTTGATAACGACGGCAATCGTTCAGGCCCGGATGACATCGAGCCGATTGCCCGGCAAGGTTCTGATTGAGTTGAAGGGACGACCGCTTCTGGCCTATCTCATCGAGAGCTTGCGCGCATCATCAGTGGTCTCAGAGATTATTATCGCGACATCGCACGGTGCGGACGATGATCCGGTCGAAGCTTTTGCTGAGGAGTGGCGTGTAGCTTGTTTCAGAGGTGGATTAGAAGACGTCGCGGGAAGGATTTCCGCGGCTGCTGTCGCGGCGAATTGTCCGCATTTTATCCGCGTTAATGGGGACAGTCCATTGTTGGATCATCGATTGATTGACCTCGCGATGGAGATATTTGCGGCGATTAGTGTTGATGTTGTTACGAATATTCATCCGAGAACATTTCCACGTGGTCAATCGGTTGAATTGATTAGGACGTCAGCATTACTGAATTTACTGGATAAGACGTCTGATCCCGGTGACCGAGAGCACGTAACGACTTATTTCTATGCGCACGAAGAGGAGTACGAAATTCGAAATTTCAGCGCAGCCCAATCACTAAGTCACTTGAACTATTGCGTCGACACAAAAGACGACTTAACGCGGATTTCTCGCATTGTGAGCGCGATGGATCGGCCCCATCAGGAGTACCGATGCGAAGAACTGGTGCGCTTGCAGGAAAGTCTTGCGATTTGAGCGTCTACGAAGAGGGAACTTTGAAGGTTGGAATCATCGGTCTGGGGGTCGGTGAAGCACATATTCCAGGATATGCGAAGCACCCAGATTGCTCGCTCATCGCCTTGTGCGATCGCGACAGTGATAGGCTGAAAGCCGTTGCGGAGCGTCATCCCGAGACGCGTTTATATAACCATGCCGAAGACCTCTTATCCGACTCGGAAATAGGCATCGTCTCAATAGCAAGTTACGACGAGAATCACTTCGAGCAGGTATGTCGTGCGATCTCCGCCGGCAAGCATGTGTTCGTCGAAAAACCTCTCTGCCAATCTGCAGAAGAAATGGCAGAGATCCGGCGACTGTTGTCAGCCAACCCGTCAATTCGATTGTCTTCAAATCTCAGTCTGCGGTCCTATCCGCGGTTTACCGCACTGCGATCCGCCATAGCAGACGGGGAATTCGGAGAGCTCTATTTCCTTGAAGGAGACTATAATTACGGCCGCCTTTCAAAGTTGCTCGACGGCTGGCGCGGCAAACAATCCTTCTATTCGATAGTCCTTGGTGGGGGCGTGCATATCGTCGATCTGCTGATGTGGCTCGCGGACGATCGTATCGTGGAGGTCTCGGCGGTCGGCAATGCCATCTGCAGCGCTGATTCGGGTTTCGGGAATAAGGATATGGTGGTCGCTATTTTAAATTTCGAAAGTGGGATTGTAGGAAAGCTTGCCGTCAATTTTGGTTGCGTGATGCCTCATTTTCATCGGGTTTCGGTATATGGAACTGAGGCCACGTTTGAGAATAGACCAGATGCTGGATTGCGGTATACGAGCCGTGAGCCCTCCGCCGTGCCGGCTAGGATAGAAATGCCATACCCTGGAGTCGAAAAACACGGTCTGATTCCAAGCTTCGTGGCATCCATCCTCGGTGGCGAAACCACTCTCGTTGACGAGAAAGCGGTATTCGATTGTATGGCCGTATGTTTCGGTATTGAACAAGCTGTCACCGAAGCGAGAATTGTTAAAATTGAGTACGATTATTAGCCTATTCGTGTACTAGGAACGGAGAAATTGGTGCGAGATATTCCCTTTGGGCGACCGCTGATCGACGATGAAGAGAGAGCTGCGGTGCTCAAGGTTCTCAACGGTCCGACGCTGGTCCATGGACCCGTTGCAAAGGAGTTTGAGCAAGCCTTCGCGGCATTCACTGAAGCACCCTATGCGCTTGCCGTCTCGTCATGCACGGCGGGAATGCATCTCGCCTACATGGCCATCGGCCTGGGCGCCGAGGACGAGGTCATCGTACCGGCTCAGACCCATGCCGCGACCGCTCATGCCGTCGAATTCAGTGGTGCCAAGGCGGTATTCGTCGATGTCGAGGCGTCTTCAGGCAATATTGATCCAGTTCAGGTTGAGGCCGCTATCACGAGCCGGACTAAGGCCATCGCCGTCGTCCACTATTTGGGTGTGCCAGTTGACATGGCCGAGATTTCGCGGATTGCAGGGAAACACGGATTATTCGTATTGGAGGACTGTGCGTTGGGGATCGGCTCGCGCTACCAAGGAACCCATGTCGGGCTGCTGGGCGATGTCGGGTGTTATTCCTTCTATCCCGTAAAACACATAACGACAGCGGAAGGTGGGATGGTAATTACGCAGGATGGGCAGCTCGCTGAAAAGATCTCTAGGCTTCGTGCGTTTGGGGTCGACCGGCATCATGGGCAGCGGACGCAGCCTGGCATGTATGATGTTACTATGCTCGGGTACAATTACCGCATGAACGAAATCGAAGCGGCGATTGGTATAGAGCAAGTCAAGAAGTTGCCGGCAATTCTAAGGGCGCGGGAGCTAAATTTTAAGAGTCTCACATCTGCTCTCGCTCAAATTGACGGAATCAACCAGTTCGCGCCGCCGCCTAATGATCGTGTAACTTCTTTTTACTGTTTGTCGATGTTGTTGGAACAGAGTTTGCGTCAAAAACGCTGGGAAATTGTGGATTTCTTGCATCGAAATGGAATCGGTACCAGCGTCTACTATCCTCGGCCGGTATCGATGATGACCTACTACAGGGAAAAATACGGTTATTCGGAGAAAGATTATCCAATAGCATACGATATTAGCGAGGCGACGATTTCATTGCCGGTTGGCCCACATTTGTCGGTCGATGACATGATGTATGTCGCGGAAAAGGTGTCGGAGGCAGTTGAGGCGGTCAGGTAATGAGTGTTTCTGTTAGCGGTAAGAAGATTGTTTTGATCGGTGGCGCCGGATTTATTGGCCATAATCTTGCCTTGGCGTTGAAGCAGTGCGGCGCGCAAGTAGAAATCGTCGATAGCTTGCAAATCAACAATCTGAATGCGTTCGCCGCCAACACCGATAACATTCCAAACCGGCAATTGTATCTGCATCTCATTCAGGACAGGTTGAACCGTCTATACGAAGCGGGCATCCCGCTACACACGATTGATGCGCGAGACTATCAGGCATTGAGCCCGTTACTCGGTTCGATCGGTCCGCAAATTATCGTACAGCTAGCGGCGATCGCTCATGCCAGCCGTGCGAACAAAAACCCGTTCAGCACGTTCGACCACAACCTGCGGACGCTCGAGAACGCGCTTGATTCGAGCCGCGACTACGTCGAGCACTTTATTTATCTCTCTTCGAGCATGGTTTACGGAAATTTCGCCAGTGGTCTCGTCGTCGAGGACACTGTTTGTGAGCCAATGGGAATCTATGGCGCGCTGAAATACGCCGGAGAAAAACTGGTAATCGGTTATAACCAGGTTTTTGACGTACCATATACGATTGTCCGTCCATCGGCGCTTTACGGAGAGCGATGTGTCAGTCGGCGTGTCGGGCAAATTTTTATCGAACGGGCACTTAGCGGATTGACGCTAACCATTCATGGAGACGGTCAAGATCATCTCGACTTCACTTACGTCCAGGACTTCGTGGACGGAATGCTGAAGATTATGGAAAACGAGAATGCGAAAAACGAAATTTTGAATCTGACATACGGTGCTTCGCGGTCCATTTCCGAGATGGTCGATGTCTTGCGGGATGAGTTTGGGGATGTCGATCTACAGTATCTCCCCAAGGACCACCTAATGCCGGACCGAGGAACATTATCGGTTGAGAAAGCGCGGCGGTTGATCGGTTATGAGCCGCGCTATCCTCTTGAGATTGGCTTCGTGAAGTATATCAAGTGGTACAAATCTTTGATGTGTTCCAATTCGCATTTGTTCGATGATCAGGTTCCTGCGCTGAAGTTGGTGGAGAGTTCATGAATGAAAGGCCAGCCTAGTCGACGCATTGGGCTGCATGTCGTGCAGGAGTTTCCTTCAATAGAATTTCTCAGTGATCCTTGGCTATCCCAGCGATTGGGGAAAAAGGCATATCGCTTAGTGATTGATGAAACGATACATACGAGGCCTCGACTGGCCGAAGAGATCGTCCATTATCTGCCGACCGGAGCTTTTGTTGAAGCACGCGTTCCATATGAAGACAGGGTGACGGCGGTAGCCCTCGAACACGCTGGGTTTTGTCCGATTGAAGAATTGGTGACATTTGAAATTGAGACAGCGGAAATAGTGGCGCGCAGTACAATAGGGCTGCGCTGGGCTCATCCAGCCGATCGTGATGAAGTCGTTCATTTAGCCCGACAGGGGTTTACTCACTCGCGATTTCACCTTGACCGGGATATCGCGTCGACGACGGCCAATGAGATAAAGGCCGACTGGGCCGGCGGTTTCTTCGCCGGAGTACGGGGCAACCGGATGGTTGTTGCCGAACGGCGAGGAGACATTGTCGGATTTATGCTCCTCATTGATGTCGAAAACTCAACAATCATCGACCTTATCGCCGTCTCAGAGCAG
>DJKK01000049.1 GCA_002434595.1 Alphaproteobacteria bacterium UBA6544
TATACCGTCCAACAATGGCGTCTGAGAGCCCGTCAAAATGTCCTCCAAAATTACCCGCCGTGTTGTCTTGTTTTAGCTTTTCCGCTCGACGACGAACTTTGCCACCTGGCACAGACGTTCAGCTTTATCCCCAAATATTGATAGATGTGCAATGGCTTGATCGGCTAGGCGATTGGCTTGCGACCGCGCCCGCTCGGTCCCGAGGATCGAAACAAAGGTCGCTTTACCGGCATCCGCATCCTTGTTTACCGCCTTGCCGACCTCCTCGATACTGCCTTCAACGTCGAGCAGATCATCGGCAATCTGAAACGCGAGGCCGAGATCGTGTGCGTAATCGCGCAGCGCCTCCCGCGATTGCTTGGATGCCTGCCCCAAAATAGCACCTGCTTCGCACGCATAGGCAATCAATTCTCCAGTCTTGAGGCGCTGAAGACGGGTGATCTGAGCGATGTCAAAGGCCTCGTGCTCGGCCTGTAGATCAATCATCTGACCACCGACCATGCCGCACGCACCGGATGCGCGCGCCAGAGCATTAACAAGCTCGATTCGAACATTGGCATTCGGATGCGTCTCAGGATGTCCGAGGACCTCGAAAGCTAGCGGGAGTAATGCATCTCCAGAAAGAATCGCCGTCGCTTCATCGAATTGCTTGTGAACCGTCGGCTTGCCACGGCGAAGGTCATCGTCGTCCATCGCCGGCAGGTCATCGTGCACTAGTGAATAACAGTGTACTAGTTCCAGTGCCGACCCCGTGCGAAGTGCGGATCGTTCGCCTACGCCGAACAAGCTGGCGCTCTGCATGGCCAGGAACGGACGCAGACGCTTCCCACCTTCAAGGCTCGCATAACGCATCGCTTCGTGAAGTCGATGTTCGGTAGCGTCTTCGACGGCAAGCAACTGGTCAAGAAACTTTTCGACCTGTGCCGCGCTATCGGCAAGGACATCGCTTAGGCTCGTCATCGCGGACTATTCCAGATTGGTCGGTGTTGCTGTCGGTGATCCGTCAGCATCGAGCGAAATTTTCTCGATCTTCGCTTTTGCTTCACGCAGCTTGCTCTCGCAATGCCGCTTGAGAGCGGCGCCGCGCTCATAGTTCTCGATTGCTTGATCGAGCTTCACTTCACCGGATTCGAGACCTTTCACGATCTCCTCCAGAGCATGGAGCGCTTCTTCAAAGCTTAGTTGGGTGATTTCTTCAGGTATGTTATTTTCGGCCATGCCACCTCCGTCGCGGAGGGAGTTTAGTGACCGCGTATACGACTGTCCAAAACTATGTCCATGCGGTCAACGGATTCTGTGACGTCAGGTTTCCATCATGATACGGACATGTGTCGCGACGCTGTTTGACAGGGCGTCGAGGTTATAGCCACCTTCTAGGGTGGAAACGAGTCGGCCGTCGCAAACATCAGCGGCTACACCGAGCAATTCAGCAGTAGCCCATCCATAATCGTCCTCGACGAAATTCAGTTGTGCCAGCGGATCGTCCGCGTGCGCGTCAAAGCCCGCCGATACGAAAATAAATTCGGGCGCGAATTCGCGCAGTGCAGGCAGGATGCGCTCGCCGAGACCTGCGCGCAGCGCATCGCTGCCAGAATAAGGTGAGAGCGGAACATTGACGATATTGTCATGGGCGCCGCGCTCGCTTTCCGCTCCTGATCCGGGATAGAGCGGCATCTGATGGGTCGATGCGAAGAATAGATTTGCGTCTTCCCAGAACATGGCCTGAGTGCCGTTTCCATGATGGACATCGAAATCGACCACCGCGACGCGTTCGGCACCGTGGACTTGCCGCGCGTGCTCTGCGCCCGCGACAACATTGTTGAAAAGACAAAATCCCATGGGACGGCTTGGTTCGGCGTGATGACCTGGTGGACGGATGGCGCAAAACGCATTGTCGGCCTGTCCGGCGCTGACGGCATCGACCGCCGCACAGAGCGCGCCGACGCCTCTTAGCGCCGCTTCACCCGAGCCTGGCGACATGCTGGTGTCCCCATCAATCATGACCCTACCTTCGCTCGGAACGGCATCGAGAATTTGTTCGACCAGATCGCGCGGGTGAATTCGAGCGATCTGGTCGATATTGGCTTTGGGTGCTTCTTGTCGCACGAGGCGATCAAAATCCGGAGTGCGCAAGGCTTTGGTCACTGCTTCTAATCGGGCCGGTGATTCGGGATGCATCGGTCCCGGATCATGTCCGATACAGTTTTCATGTGTGAAGAGATATGTCGTCATCGCCAATCTCCTGGGCGAAAGGTTCCACCGTCAGCAGATTAGCAGAGTTAGGGCGAATTCGATTGACTTGCAGGGGCCTGATAGGATTGCATAGCGAATAGGGAATTCATGTAATTTTGCGTCTAAATATATGTTAAATAAGTACATTTTTTTGGTCGTACGGCGAGGAGCGGTTTTCAGCAGGTGGGCGACGGCTGTTGCGATAAGCATCGTGCTTATTTTGGCCGGTGCGCCATCAGTTGCCGTTGCCCAACGGCCGTTGGCCAAAGTGGTCGTTGAGAAGGTTCGGACGACTGAAGTCGCCCAGACGTTTCCGGTAATCGGGCGGTTCGTTGCTCGGCAGCATGGCGTGGTTGCTGCGCTGACCAGTGGCCCGCTTAAGGAAACCCTAGTCAAGGTCGGTGAACGTGTGACAAAGGGACAGGTGGTTGCGCGCATGGTAATCGACCGTATCCACGCCAACCAAAACCTGCTGACTGCGGAACTTCGCGAGAGGGAAGCGGGGCTCCAGACCGCGGAAGCACAGCTGAAACTGACGATGGGCGAATTGGTACGTCTCGACGGCCTCCGGCGTTCTGCGGCCTTTTCCCAAGCGCGCTTCAGCGACAAGCGAAACGAAGTCGCTAAGTACCGTAGCGAGGTCACAGAAGCGCAGGGCGCGGTCGCGAAGGCACGCGCCAATCTGCAGCTTGCGCGGATTGACCTGCATAACGCCGAGGTGCGGGCGCCATTCGACGCGGTTGTCGTTCGCAAACATGCCGTTGCGGGTGCCTATTTGGCTGTGGGTGACCCGGTGGTGACCCTCGTGAACGATCAAGAAGTGGAGATTGAAGCAGACGTGCCGGCGGATCGTCTCGAAGGCGTGGTCGCGGGACGTAAGGTTGAGGTGCAGCTTGATAATGGCGCCAATTTACAAGCAAAAGTGCGAGCGGTTGTGCCGTCTGAGAATTCGAAGACACGAACGCGACCGGTACGCTTTCAACTGATAGACGCGGCTGGACACGCTGTTGCTGACAATCAGAGTGCCACGGTTATGTTGCCGGTAGCGCGGGCTCGTCGTGTACTCACGGTCCATAAGGATGCGGTGACGAGCAAAGGAAAGAGCAAGGTTGTCATACAGATCGTCGATAATGTTGCCAAACCAAGAAACATTCAGGTTGGCGCTGCGGTTGGTGACCGATTTGCCGTTGTTTCAGGTGTGAAGGAGGGGGACATCGTCGTGATCCGCGGCAATGAAGGGCTGAGGCTCGGGCAGAAAGTTGCCTTCGAGGCTCCCAGCGATTGATGGTTCGGACGGAATGAATCTGATCAAGTTTGCAATTGATCGTCCGACCGCCGTCATGGCTGCGGTCATCATGGCCGTGTTGTTCGGCGCTGTTGCGCTGAACACAATTCCGATTCAGCTTGCACCGGATGTGGCGCGGCCGGTAATTGATATCCGGACGAATTGGCTGGGCGCTGCACCGGCTGAAGTCGAACGCGAAATCCTCAATCTCCAAGAAGAACAAATGAAGGGCCTATCGGGCCTTGAGCGGATGGAAGGCCGTGCACTTCAGAGTCAGGCACGGTTGAAGCTCGAGTTTGTAGTAGGCACGGATATGGACAAGGCGTTGCTTCTTGTCTCGAACCGCCTCGACGGCGTACCGAGCTATCCGGAGGAGGCGGATGAACCACAACTAAAGATCGCCGGTCCGGAAGATAATCGCATCGCTTGGTTTCATCTGACCCGGCAACCGGTTAATAACAAGCCCATCCATCACTACGGGGATTTCGCGGACGATGTCATTCGCGACCGGCTGGAGCGGGTGGCGGGGGTGGCCACGGTAAACTACTACGGTGGGGGTGCTCGCGAGATTCGCGTCACCGTCAATCCTGCCAAGATGGCGCGATACGAATTAACGGTACCGGAAGTCCTGTCGCGGCTCAGGGAAGAAAATGTCGCTATGACGGGCGGCGACGTCGAAGAGGGCAAACGGCGATATGTCGTCCGTACGGAATCGGAGCTCAACACGGTCGAAACCATCCGAAGCGTGGTGCTTCGAACTGATGAGCCGGGTAGTGGCGGTTTAGGCCGTGTCCTTGTTGGCGATATCGCGCGTGTCGAATACGGCTATAAGAAGCCGACAGCGCACGTGCGTACAAACGGACAGCCAGCCATCGCCATCAACGCGACGCGGCAGGTCGGCGCGAATGTAATCGAGACAATGAAAGGGATTCGCAAGGCGGTTGCGGAACTCAACGCCGGTCCGATTGCGCAAGAACGCCTCGTATTCCGACAATTGTACGATGAGACGGTCTATATCGACTCCGCAATTGAGTTGGTGATCCAGAATATCTGGATCGGCGGCACGATCGCCGTCGCAATCCTCCTGCTGTTTCTGAAATCTATCCGCGCCACGCTGGTTGT
>DJKK01000334.1 GCA_002434595.1 Alphaproteobacteria bacterium UBA6544
GGGGTTATGCGGGTTACGCGTCTTATTCGGGTTCACAAAGGCGAACTCCGTGGTAACCGTCTTGCCAAGCACGATGCCGCCCGCCCCTCGGATCAAGGCGACACAGGCGGCATCCACATCCGGCTGAAACCCTGGGTAAATATCGGATCCGTATGCGGTGGGAATGTCGGCCGTATCGATGACATCCTTGAAACCGACAGGCACACCATAAAGCGGCGCTCTGGGACCGTTGGAATCCATTGCGCGAGCTTCCGCCAACACCTTGTCAGGGTCGACATAAGCCCATGCCCGGACAGTGTCCTCCCGCCCTTCAATACGGTCGAGACAAGCGCGGACCGCGGTCTCGCAGGTCACCTCTCCCGACTTGATCGCCATCGCCAGATCGTAGGCTGACAATTCATTCGCTGATAAATCCGCCATTTTTTCGTATCGCTTTCCATTTCGTCCGATCAAGGGCGCACGGCATATCGGAACCACTATGTTTCACGACCTTAGGAGAGGGTCCGTCGAAGACGCCCGTATAACGCGGAAAATCTAAACGAATACGATGCGATCAGCACGCACCTATCACTGGTGATTCGCATTTCGCAACGCATTTGCTATGATCCTGCGTGTAATTAGCAGCGGAGTGTCTGAAATTGACTTTCCAATTGTCCGAGGATCAAATCGCCGCCTATCACGACGATGGCCTTTTATTTCTGCGCGGCCTTTTCGATCAGGAGGAAATAAAGCTGCTTCGGACAGCGATGGAAACTGATCCGGCCGTCCAGGACCATTCGTTACTGCGCGCAGACCAGGACGGTGGCGCAACTCGAATTTCCCTTTGGAACCGGGCAGGAGACAGTGTCTATGGTCTAGCCGCGCGCTGCGCACGAATTGTCGACACCGCGGAGGCGTTAATCGGCGAGCCCGTCTACCATTTTCAAAGCAAGCTTACCGCCAAAGACCCCAAGGTCGGCGGCGCCTGGGAATGGCATCAGGATTACGGCTACTGGTATTACAACGGCTGCATCGCGCCGAAGATGCTGAGCTTCATGATTGCCCTCGATCGCACAGACCCAGAAAACGGCTGTCTGAAACTCGTCAAAGCCTCGTACAAGCTCGGACGGCTCGACCATGTCCAACTCACCGAAGAACAAAACGGTGCGGATCCAAAACACATGACGCGCATTTTGGAGACGCACGAAGTGGTAGATTGCGTTCTTAACCCCGGTGATGTCGTGGTTTTTCACGCAAATACACTGCACAGGTCCGACCAGAACCGCTCCGACAAGCGTCGCTGGACACTTCTTTGCTGTTACAACGCGGTCAGCAACGACACTGTCAACAAGGACGATGATCGCTACTACGTGCCGCTCGATAAGGTCAAAGACAATGCGATCAAGGTCGCCGGTCTCAAACTCGCCGCCGGCGACAATGCGGAGCACTTCACCTCGAAGCCGTATGTCCCCGAGGTCAAGCAAGCATCTTAACCGCCTGTGACCGGAAGCCATCTCTTCTCAGCCTTTCGCCTTCGCGGATTGGAATTGGCGAATAGGATTGTCGTCGCTCCGATGGGCCAGTACAGCGCTATCGAGGGTTCGGCGACGGACTGGCATCTCATGCATTTGGGCCAGTTCGCGGTAAACGGCGCTGGAATGCTGATAACGGAAGCGACAGCCGTGTCGCCCGAAGGCCGCATTACACCTGTTTGCCTGGGCCTCTATTCTGACGCGAACGAAGCTGCACTGAGACGGGTCGTCCGCTTCTGCAAGGCCCACAGCCCAACGGCCATCGGCATTCAATTGTCACATTCCGGGCGCAAAGGGTCGACTTACCCACCAGCTCGAGGTAGAAACGCTCCGCTTAACGAAGCGGACGGCGCATGGGAGACATTGAGTTCTGCCGCGCAACCTAGGGCGAATGGTTGGCCTAGCCCCCGCGCCGCGGATGCGCAGGATATCGCAAAGGTAATCCAAGACCATGTCGCGGCTGCCCAGCGGGCGGACCGCATCGGCTTCGACACGATCGAATTGACGGCAGCACACGGCTACTTGTTGCAGGAATTCATGTCACCTGATGCAAATACTCGAGACGACCAATGGGGCGGTAACTTCCAGAATCGTGTACGCCTCTGCCTCGACACATTTGACGCAATCCGGGGCGTATGGCCGGAAGACAAACCGATCGGCGTTCGACTATCCGCAACCGACTATCTGGACGGTGGATGGTCACTCGACGATACCGTCAAACTCTGCGGCCTTCTCAAAGGCAGGGGATGCGACTTCGCCACCATCTCAAGCGGTGGCCTTTCACTTGAGCAGAAAGTACCGATCGGCGAAGGCCACCAGGTCGAATTCGCAAAGACGGTGCGGCAGGAAACCGGCCTGCCCGTGATGGCGGTCGGCATGATTTACCGACCGAAACACGCCGAGGAAATTGTCGCCTCCGGAGATGCAGACCTGGTGGCATTGGCGCGCGGCATGCTGCACGATCCGCATTGGCCCTGGCGCGCCGCCGCCGAATTGAAGGCGAAAATCCACTATCCACCCCAATACATCCGTGGCTACAAGTCACGTTGGCATCGAGACCTACGAAATAGCTGACATTTAATACTGTTAGCGCTTCTACACGTTTTCCAGCGAGACCATGCCCCGGCCCATATCCGTTCGGCGCCCACGGTTGCCAGTCGGAGAGCGCACCGTCTTTGGGTCGAAAGAAATCGATCCTAAGCGGATAGCATTTTGCCGCATCGCTTGAATGCGCGGCGCCACAATCACTCCCCGGGTAGGTCGACACCCTCAAGCAAACGGTCATTCCGTCGCGTACATTGCCGTAGAATGCGGGGTCGTATGGCGGGCGAGCTAATCTGACATATAAACGGTGACAGGCGCTACCGCGCGCCGTTCCGCTGCGTCCTCCGGTTCCTTATTGTCACTTTCCCTTACCGTGTGTCATCTCCTTTTGAAATGTACCGATTAATTCGACAATAGTCGTTTCATGACACGGCTGAAATCCCTAGATATCTCTGCCTCCGCGTAATGCCGTCCTCCACTCACGACGGCACGCCCCCCAACGAAAACATCACGTACGAGTGCTCGGCCGCCCGAAAATATAAAGGTATCGAGCACGTCATCTCCTGATTTTTCAGCGAGGAGCGGAGCATCGCCGTCGAGCACGATTAGATTGGCAGCAGCACCGATCGAAATCCCCGTTGCGGCCGTGCCAACCCCGCCCGTACCGCCAACAAGCGCCATCTCAAAGAGGCTCGCTCCGGTCGACGCACGCCCGGGCAAGCGCAGAATATTTCGTTTATGCTGAACGAGACGCTGCCCAAATTCCAATAATCGCAGTTCTTCTGCACCATCGACGACGACATGACTGTCGGAACCGACCCCAATTCGTCCACCGGCTGCAAGGAATGCACCTGCAGGAAATATACCGTCGCCGAGGTCAGCTTCCGTCGTCGGACAAAGACCGGCAACAGCGCCGCTCTCTGCCAGTGTCCGGGTTTCTGCCACCGTCATATGTGTCGCATGCACGAAGCACCAGCGTCCGTCGACATCTGCGTTCTGAAGTAGCCATTCGACCGGACGGGCACCGCTCCAAGCGAGGCACTCTTCCACTTCTCGTGTCTGCTCTGCTATGTGAATATGTATCGGGCGCTCGCCTGCAAGTTCAATGGCGATTTTCAAGGCGTCTGGCCCGACCGCCCGCAATGAATGGGGCGCGACACCGGCTGAATAATCATAGGCCTGTGCATATACAGTCTCGACGATCCGGGAGTATGTGTCCAAATCACACACATAGCGATGCTGTCCATCTTCCGTCGGAACACCATCAAAACCGCCTTGGGCATAGAGCACTGGCAATAAGGTAAGATCGATCCTCGATCGGTAGGCAGCGGCAGCAATTCGATGCGACATTTCGGCGGGATCGTCGTACGGCACTCCATCCGGTGCATGGTGAAGGTAGTGAAATTCTCCAACAGCGGTATATCCCGCCTTCAGCATCTCGACATAGAGCTGCGCCGCTATGACCTCGGTATCGTCGGGCGTTAGACGTGACACGAAACGATAAACCGCCTGACGCCAGGACCAGAAATCATCATTTTTGGCGCCGGCGCTTTCCGTCATGCCAGCCATCGCACGTTGAAACGCATGGGAATGCAGGTTCGGCAGTCCTGGAATGACGGGCCCCTTCGCGGAGGGGTAGACATCATCTGGAGTGGCGCTTCGGACTGCGGTTATCCGGCCGTTTGAACCGAATTCCAGTGTCATGTCCCGCGCCCAACCACCAGGCAGGAGGATATCGCCGCACCGCAATCCGCTTTTCGTCATTGGTCCCGTTTTCCCTGTCGATCATTGCGCTAGTTTAGTTCCCGTTCTCACACCATCCAGGAGGAATTCATCATGGCCGGTCCGCGCGTCGCCGTCATTGGAACAGGCGGCACTATTTCATCGGTAGGTCGCCACGGGCTCGACCTTGTCGCCTATCTCGAAAACAACAAGATATATGAGGTCGACGAACTGTTGAATGCGTTCCCCGAGACCCTGGATCAAGGCGACGTGGTTCCCGTTCGTCTGCGCGCCATGCCGAGTACAGCAATCGGTCCCGCGGAATGGCTAGAAATCAACGAGAAGATACATCAGCTCGTCGATGATGATCCTGCCCTGCAGGGCATCGTCGTGACTCATGGCACGGCGACGTTGGAGGAGACTGCGTATTTCTTAAACCTTGTGGCCAAGGTCGAGGTACCCGTCGTTCTGGTCGGCGCACAACGTCCAGCCTCCGGAATGGGAACAGATTCCGGCATTAACCTCGTCAACGCGATCCGCACCGCGGGGCACCCGGATTCGAGAGGACGCGGTGTCCTCGGTGTCTTAAACGACGAAATTCATTTCTCTCGGGACATGACGAAGACATCGACACTTCGCCAACAGACCTTCAAGAGTCCCGATTTCGGACTTCTTGGACACGCCGATTGGGACAAAGTAGCCTACTACCGCATGCCAGAGCGGCGGCGTGCGCCAGATACCGAATTCGATGTTCGCGGCATGACGGACCTTCCGCGCGTCGATCTTTCGATGACCTATGCCGGTTCCGACGGCACCGCCATTGATGCTTTTGTCGAGGCTGGCGCCAAGGGCATTGTCGTCGGCGCGATGGCGCCTGGCTATGTCACGCCGCGAGAGTTTGAAAGACTCGGTGGGGCAGCGGAACGAGGCGTCACCATCGTCCACTCAACCCGTGCCGGCAGCGGACGTGTTGCAGACGTTGCATCGCGGCGCGTACCCGGCACCGTATTGGCGGACAACCTCCCCCCGCAGAAGGCACGCGTGCTCCTGATGGTTGCGCTGACCAAAACGGATGATCCAAAAGAGCTGCAGCGGATTTTTGATCAGTACTAAGCACTTTTTGCGAAAGACTGGCCCGTAGGGCATAGTAATCGCCTTGGTCCAAACGCTGGTATGTAAGGAGCATCGAATAATGCGCGCACTAGCCCTCCTTCTCTTTGCTGTTGCATTCGTGAGCCACAGCCCCGCTCACGCCTCATGCGGCAAGGTTTCGATCGCGGACATGAATTGGCCGTCCGCAACAATGATCGCTCATGTCGACCTATTCATTCTCAAACATGGATTTGGATGCGATGCGGATGTCGTTCCAGGCGATACGATGCCGACCGGCACTTCTATGATTGAAAAAGGCGAACCCGACATCGCCCCCGAGTTATGGACCAATTCATTTGCCGAAGCCTTGCAAAAGGGCGTCTCCGAAGGACGCCTGATGATCGCCGGTAAATCGTTGTCCGATGGCGGCGAGGAAGGATTTTGGATACCAAAATACCTAGTTGACGATAAGCCGGAGTTAGCCTCCATTGCGGGCATCAGAAAGCATGCAAAGCTTTTCAAGCATCCAGAGGATCCGACCAAATCCGCCTTCGTCGGCTGTCCCGCTGGTTGGAATTGCCAGATTTCCAGTGGCCACCTTTTCCGTGCCCTGAAACTCGCCGATGCAGGGTT
>DJKK01000273.1 GCA_002434595.1 Alphaproteobacteria bacterium UBA6544
GTCGCAGAGTCCCGCAATACGTTCGCGCGCTGTCATACGTCCACCGCGGTGCTGCTTTTGAACGGCCCCGGGGCGTCCCGAATCACTAACAGTTGCCAGAAAGTCCTCACGCATAGCCAACAGTTCTCGACTGTCCGACCGCTCTCCCTGAGTATCGTCCGCCACAATCAAACTCCCGCAGTTTCGTCCCTCAGGTAATGTGGCGCATATCCGATGTTTTTCATCGTGACGCCGCGCGCTATCATTATCTAATGGAAATGACTCAATAAATGAGGTCTGCGATGGGTTACACGCTAAAGAAATTCGCAAGCGAGTGTCATGAAATCTTGGCCGCCGATCCTGGCGTCGACGGCCGCGAAAAACTCCGTGATCTGTTAAAACGGGTTTTGGTGGATAGCACATTCGTCGCCGAAAACTTTTCTGAAAGCAACGATGCGCCCAGGTCTATCCTCTACGAAGACGACAAGCTGGGCTTTGCGATCTGCTCCCATGTCTATAAACGCGAAGCGATGTCTAAGCCGCACGCTCACGGCGCGCATTGGGCAATCTATGGACAGGTTGCCGGGCAGACCGAGATGTTTGACTACGAATTTGTCGACGCGCCCGCAACGGACGACGATTCCGGCACATGCCGCGCGACGCGGAGCTATGTGCTCAAACCAGGCGATGCCCACCTCTACAATGTCGGTGACCTGCATGCACCCAGGCGCGAGGGCGCGACCAAATTGGTCCGCGTCGAGGGCATGAACCTAGACAAGATCAAGCGGGTCTACCATGAGGAAGTTAAGGCTGACGCAGCCGACTAGAAACCCGGCTCCAAGCCACTCCGATAACCGACCGCTTACGGGCAGCGCAGCTCCCAACTGGCTGATTTCGTTTCTGCTGCCCTTAGTCTCGTTTTCGGGAAATCAGGCCGTATAACAGATCATGTAAAATTCGATGCACAGCGAAGTAGGTCGCGATCAAATATCGTCGGGGTTTTCGATCCAGGTCGCCGCGATCCCACCGTCCACCGGCAAAACTGTACCGTTTATATGACGTGATTCATCCCGACAAAGATACACAATTGCGTCAGCGATTTGCTCCGGCTCAATAAAGTCGGCGATTTGTCCGATGTCCTTCTTGTAGCGCTTCGCCATGTCCTCGAATGTAGTCTGGCGTTCCTCCGCCATCTTTTCGATCCTGACTTTGATGAAGTCGCTGAGCACTGAGCCCGGCGCGATGGCATTGCAGGTAATATTCGGGTCGCGCAAGGTTTCGGCGGCCGTCGACCGCGTCAGACCGATGACCGCTGTTTTTGATGTAATATAATCGACCCGTCCGGATCGTGCGGCGAGGCCCATGATGGAGGAAATATTGACGATCCGTCCCCAGCCGTTCTCGCGCATGCCGGAAAGCGCCATTCGGGTGAGATCGAAGGGAGCCGTGACGTTTACAGCCAACGCATGGTCCCAGTTCTGCGGGTCGAAATCGACGATTCTGTCGTAGTAACGGATCACCGCATTGTTCACGAGAATATCAAGCGACCCGAATTGATCCTCTGTCGACTTCGCCAAGTCTTCCGTCTGGCTCCGGTCGGCTAGATCAGCGTTATGGTATTTAACCTCGACACCGAAATCCGCCGCGATTGCAGCTCGTGACGCTTCGACATCCTCCGGTGTGCCAAGGCCACACATCATGATATTGCAGCCTTCGGCTGCGAGCGCACGTGCCGTCGCGTTTCCGATGCCGATTACCGAACCCGTGACCAGCGCGCTCTTTCCCTTGAGCATCAGTCCTTCTCCTCGATCTCATCGAAATAGGCTTTTGCCGTACGGAAAGCGTCTACTGCCGCTGGAATGCCGCAATAGGCCATAACATGAAGCAATACCTCTCGAACCTCTTCCTTCGTAACACCGCCTTCTTCAATCGCGGCGCGGACATGGGTCGTTACTTCCGGTTGACGATTGAGTGCCGCGAGCATCGCAATGTTGATCAGGCGCCGCGTCTTAATGTCGAGACCCGGGCGCGACCAAATTTTGCCCCAGACGAACTCACCGGAGAGCTGACGCAAGGGGCCCATAAAGTCGTCCTCAGCGCCTACTTGTGTAGTGCGTTCGTTGTAATCCGAACCAAGGACCTTGCCCCGAAGTGCTCGACCCCGCACGAAGTCCTCATTCTCATCATATGTAAATTCAGTCATGACAATCTCCTCATTTGACAATCCACGCGTTGCGGAAATCTTCGTGATCTAACCGACGGATTATTGCCCGAACTCAAGCCAGGTCGCAGACCGACCTTGATCTATCGGGAGTGCGGCGCCGGTGATATCGAGTGAGCTATCCTGACAAAGGAAAACGATTAGCTGCGCAACGCGGGCTGGATCGATAAAGTCGCGTGACTGTCCGCGCCTCGACAGAAAGGTCGCCCGGGCATCGTCAGAAGAAAGTTCCAATTCATCAGCCAACTCTGCAATTTTCTTTTCGGTATTCGGCGTTATTACAGAACCGGGACAGATCGCGTTACAGGTGATCCCTTCGACGTCACGTACTTCCGCCGCCGTCGACCGGGTCAAGCCCAACATGGCATGTTTTGAGACAATATAGTCCGAACGACCTGACCGCGCGGCCATCCCGAGCACGGACGAGAAATTGATGATCCTTCCCCAACGCCTGTTCCGCATGCCCGGAAGGACATTTTGCGTCAGAATGAATGGCGCTGTGACATTGACCGCAAGAGCGTGGTTCCATTCTTCGCGGGGAAAGTCGTCTATATTGTGGAAATAGCGAATGACGGCATTGTTAACGAGAATATCGACCTGACCGAAAACGTCTTCCGCCGCGCTCGCTAGGGTATCGCATTCGCTTTCGACGCCGAGATCCGCACCGCAATACGCAACATACACGTCATATTCATCCGATAGGCGCGCGCGTTGCTTCTCGATTGCCTCCACGTCACCGAAGCCATTCAGCATAACATTGCAGCCTTCCGCAGCGAGCGCCTCCGCAATGGCGGCGCCTATGCCCCGCGTCGAACCGGTGACAATTGCATTTCTGCGAAACATCGCCACAACCTCCTAGGTGCTTGCCGTTTGGCGCGCTGTAATGTCCGACCACAAGGCATCCGGCCCCCGCGCCGCTGCACGACGGCCAATTTTCTCGGCCCATTCAGCCTCGGCGCCAAATTCGCTGCGCCACGACCAGAGACGCCGAGTAAAAAAATGGAGATGGTGCTCGTAGGTAAAACCGATTGCACCATGTGTCTCGTGACAAATATCCGTCGCCACGCCCGCCGCATCTCCAGCAAGAACTTTCGCACATGCAGCCTCAAAATCCGGAACGCCATAATCTGCCGCGCGGAAAGCATTTTGCGCCGCCATCACCGCCGCCGCGACTTCCGCCGCGGCCATGGCCATATTCTGCTGGATTACCTGAAATTTTGCGATCGGACGGCCGAACTGCGTCCGGTCGGCCGTGTACTGCAGTGTATCTTCGATTATGCGCTCTAAAGCGCCGGCCATCTGACCGGATCGCGCCATCGCACCGTAGAGCATCATGGTGTTAGAGGTGACCTCCGACGACGCGAGCTCGGTATCAGCAATTCCCGTAAACCGCACAAGATCGCGCGGCTCACGAGCGATATTGTGGTTGGGTGTCGCCTCATAAGCGGATCGTGGCGCGCAGTACACCGCAAGCCCGACGTCCTTTCTGGCAAGACCCACAAGGTAATCCGCCCGGTCGGCCCAGGGAACATTTGAGACAACACCCTGAAGTTCGCCCGACGAAGACAGAATGACGCTTTCCTGCTGAGGCACGACTGAAAGGACTCCGTCGGGAATATCCAGACCGGCGCCGTTGAGCAGCCAGCCCGCCAATAAGGTCTCCGCTAAAGGAACAGGTGCCGCGTAACGGCCCGCGGCATGCAGAATAACGTAGGCAGCCTGCCAGCCTGCCCCGACGCCACCCTTCTCTTCTGGCAAGAGGGCTTGCGTCAGACCGTTCTCCACAATGGTCGCCCAAAGTTCTTCCGGCCATTTGCCTGCGTCGGCCTGCTCCAACCGTTCCTTGGTACAATGGTCCGCAAACAGACGGGTCACAGTCTCGCCGAGGATTTCGCGCAGCTCGCTCATCGCATGCCCAGCCCGCGCGCGATAATCCCACGAACAATCTCACGCGTACCCCCACGGAGGGAGAAAGACACGTTCGCCTGGGTAATATAAGCGAGGGTCGTCTCAAAATCGCTGCCGTCTTCGAGCCGTGGCGACATACCAAAGAGGTCATGTGCGATGCCCGGAATGTTCTGCTCGAAACCAACGCCAAGCTCTTTCATCACGGCCGCCTCGAGATCTGGATTCTTACCCGCTTCCAACATCCCCGATACCGAGAGCGACATCTCCCGGTAGGTGGCTGCTCTCGCCAGCATACGTCCGAGACCGATTGCCTGTCTTTCGCTTGGATCCTGCCCCGCATGACCAATCGAGTTCTTAACCAGCGGAAAACTGCTGAGGTAGCGCTCCGGGCCGCTCCGCTCAAAAGCAAGCTCCGTCGTCACCTGCATCCAACCGTCACCTTCATTGCCGACACGCATTGTCTCTGGCACGAAGGCGTCTTCGAAGAACACCTGATTGAAATCGTGATCGCCGGTCATGTTGTGAATCGGCCGGATATCAATACCGTCGGTATTCTTGAGATCGACAATGAACTGCGTCAGTCCGTCATGTCGGTCCTCGGCAGTGCCAGATGTCCGAAAGAGCGCGACCAAATAATTAGCCATATGTGCGCCGGACGTCCAAATCTTGCTGCCGTTCACCCGGTATCCACCATCGATCTTCTCGGCCTTAGTCCGAACCGACGCCAAATCGGAGCCGGAGTTCGGTTCACTCATACCAATACCGAAGGCGGTCTCGCCGCGGGTGATGCCGGGCAGGATCGTTTCTCGTTGTTCCTCAGTGCCAAAACGCAGGATCAACGGGCCCGACTGTCGGTCGGCGATCCAATGGAATCCGACCGGCGCACCAGCCGCGAGTAATTCCTCTAACAGGACGTAGCGTTCAAGAAAGCTGCGCTCGCTACCTCCATATTTCTTCGGCCACGTCATACCGATCCACCCGCGCTCGCCGAGCTTGTGGCTAAACTCCGGATGCCAAGCCGTCCAATTACGCGCCTTCAAGGCGGGCGGTATATCCGCCATCGTTTCCGCCAGGAAATCACGCACCTCGCAGCGTAATTCCTCCGCTTCGGGCGGCAATTCGCCCGGTTCAAAATGCAGTGCTGTCATTGTCCTCGTCTCTAAAGCTCACATATGGATTGGCGGACGCGCCGCCCGCTAGGTAACTAGGGCGAACGCCAGACCTTGGGAGAGTAAAGGACCAGCTGATGTCTAAATTCCTGCGATACAGAAAGACCGGTCACATTGTGACACTGACGATGAACGAGCCGGATTCGATGAACGCCCTGTCGGGGCCGGATCAATACGCCGATTTCGAAAAATACTGCGCGAGAATCAATCAAGACTACGACGTCCGCTGCGTCATCCTGACGGGTGCCGGCAAAGCATTCAGCGCCGGCGGCAATGTGAAGGCCATGCAAGAACGCAACCGTAAGGGTCAGCCCCCTTCGGTGATCATCCGAGATTGGTATAAGAACGGCATCCAGCGCATTCCAATGGCATTCTATAACTTGGAAGTCCCAACCATCGCCGCCGTGAATGGTGCCGCAACGGGCGCTGGCTGCGACCTCACCTGCATGGCGGACATCCGCATCGCCTCGACCTACGCGCGTTTCGCGGAGACCTTCGTGAAGATTGGCATCTCGCCGGGTGACGGTGGTGCCTATTTCCTCCCACGTGTAATCTCGAACTCGAACGCCGCCGAAATGGTCTTCACCGGCGAATTGATCAACGCCGACAAGGCGCTCGAGATTGGGCTCGTCTCCAAGGTGGTGGAGGCGAAAGACCTGATGAAGGAAGCGAAGGCACTGGCCGAACGTATCGCAGACAATCCGCCACACGCGCTGCGCCTTTCAAAGAAGTTGCTGCGGGAAAGCTCCAACTCCAATATGAACCAGTTGCTCGAACTCTCGGCGGTCTACAACGCCATGCTGCAGCACACGGAGGACCACCACAACCGTGTCGATGATTTGGTTGCGCGCATATCGTCGCGCGGCAAACGCAAAACCAAAGCCAAATCGAGGACGAAAGCAAAGAAGTAATCTGAAAGCGAATGGTTCCGGGCCCGGAGCTATCTCCTCATTTCTCCTACATCACTGCGCCGATCTGCCAGGGGATGAATTCGTCGTCGCCGATGCCATGGGTCTCGCTCTTGGTGCGG
>DJKK01000288.1:0-376 GCA_002434595.1 Alphaproteobacteria bacterium UBA6544
TGTCGCGCTGCTCGATAAGTTGCGGCCAGATCACAACGATTAACAGCAACGCTGTCGCGATCGTCGGCAGCACCACCTTCATGAAACCGACGAACTGCCCGTAAAGCCGCCCGGCCCGTTGCGTCCGCCGCGCCGAAAGGGCGACCCGGCCTCGCGTCGACGCTTCAGCGGCCATGCTCATCCGATCAGGTAATCCCCGCCTTCAGTAAATCGTGGATGTGAACGATGCCGACCGGTCGACTTGCGTCCTCTCCAACGACAAAAAGGTTTGTTATCTGCCGTTCGTTCATGATCGCAACAGCTTCGGCCGCCAACGCCACGGGCTTGATCGTTTTCGGGGCATTGGTCATGACAACGCCGACGGAGAGGCTCAGTA
>DJKK01000288.1:614-2687 GCA_002434595.1 Alphaproteobacteria bacterium UBA6544
CAAGTCCAGACGGTGGCAGTGCCGTGGCCCACTCCAACATCTACATCAATTATGACTTCATGGCCTTGCATATGTTTTGCTACTGGTTTTTCATCATAATTATCTACTAATCCACCATTTTCCGCGATTTTTATGCCGCCGATCAAGACACCATCGTCATCTACGACGCCCACGCAGCCGAACCGCTTTTCTGACATAACGGGTATCGCGTCCCGCATTGCAACGTCCTTCGACGCAAGCGGCAAGGCATCACCTTCGTGCATCAGGTCCGCGACCCGAAGCAAGCTGTTCCCTATCTTGCCCCCCGGATGCAGGACACGGAAATCTTGTGGTGAAAACCCTTTCCGCTCGAGGAGGGCGACCGCCAGCGCGTCGCCCATCGCGAGCGACATGGTGGTCGACGTGGTCGGCGCTAGGCCCATTGGGCACGCTTCGGGAATTGCTGGCAGGAGCAATACGACGTCCGCGAGTTCGGTTAGTGTGCTGCCCGCACCGGAGGTAATAACGATTAATGGAATCGAGAAACGCCGTGTGTACTCCGCAATATCACGTAGTTCCGGCGTCTCTCCGGAGTTCGAAAGCGCGAGAACCGCATCTTCCCACGTCACCATTCCGAGGTCGCCGTGGCTCGCTTCACCGGGATGGACGTAATGGGACGGCGTACCCGTCGACGCGAGGGTCGCGGCGATCTTGCGTCCAATGTGACCGCTCTTTCCCATACCGGAAACAATCACACGTCCGGTGACATTGTGCAGCGTTTGCACCGCGGCGGAAAAGCTTCCCTCCACAGATTCCGCAAGAGCGGCGATACCGTCCGCCTCCAGGCGGAACAATCGTCGCGCCGACGCAAGATCGGCGTCACTTAAATCCTGTATTTTGTCCGGCAGTGGAGGTCTCTCGTATGCGGTCATTTCTGCTTCGGTATCCAGCGTCTATCGGGTCGGAGTCCTTCAGGAATCGTGGCTTTCAGTTGCGGCCCAACTCTTGCATGAATTATGCCTTGCTGCCGACTGCCGGTCAACGAATGCGGCCTTCCGTCACGAATGAGCGAAAATATCCTCCGGCTCGAAGCCAGCTATATCCATCGCGGCGCGAGTCGGTAAGAAATCGAACGCCGCCTGCGCGAACGCCGTTCGCCCTTCCCGCGCGAGACGCCCGTCAAGGGCATCCTTAAGCCGATGCAGATACAGAACATCGGCGGCCGCGTATTCCATCTGGGCCTCGGTCAATTCGGGGGCCGCCCAGTCCGAAGACTGCTGTTCTTTGGAAAGGTCGACTCCCAGAAACTCACGGCACAATTCGCGCAAGCCATGCCGGTCGGTATAGGTCCGTGTCAGCCGGGAAGCGATCTTGGTGCAGTAGACTGGTCGACAATCAGTACCGAGATAGTGGTTGAGCGCGGCGATATCGAACCGGGCAAAATGAAAAAGTTTCAATACGGAAATGTCGTCGATCAGGCGCCGCAGGTTGGGAGCGTCATACTCTGGTGTTGGGAAATGCAGGAGGTGGCACACGCCGTCCCCGCCCGAAAGCTGGACGACACAAAGCCGGTCGCGAAGGGAATTCAACCCTTGCGTCTCGGTATCTATTGCGACGCATTCACCGAATTCCACATTGTCCGGCAAGTCGCCATGATGCAATTCAATCACCAAGAAGAAAATCCTCGTTCCGACCCGGTCGATTACCTCATCTATGGTGCCCAGGAGAAGACTCGAACTTCCACGGGGTTGCCCCCACAGGTACCTGAAACCTGCGCGTCTACCAATTCCGCCACCTGGGCGCTCGGCGGAATCTCGACACTGCGACTCGCTTTGTCAACCGACTAATGTGCTTTCTGTCTTAGCTTTAGAGCTGGGTTTTGATATCGGAGGATTTTATATAAGGGAAATTTGCCGCGATCTGGGATTGTGACGAAACGTTTCTTGGAAGGTATCCGGGTATGGCCCTGATCACCGTATTTGGCGGCTCCGGCGGCATTGGACACCAAATCGTCAAGCTGCTTGCACAAAAGGGGCATCAAGTCCGCGTCGCCGTCCGCAACCCTCACGCGGACCTGTTCCTGAACCCGATGGG
>DJKK01000077.1 GCA_002434595.1 Alphaproteobacteria bacterium UBA6544
AGATATTCGAGATTGTGAGGTTAGCGCGATCGAACTCGATGAAGCATGTATCCAAAATTACAAAACTGATCCTGATCTACAGGGTATCAATGCTATATTCGCGGATATTATGGCAGCCCAAGTGACCGAGCGTTGGGATATCGCGTCCACAGTTGCTGTAACGTGCGTGTATCCCCAGGCGAAGTTCGAACAAATGATATCCGCAATCGCAGATCTGATCAGTCCGGGCGGCTACTATATCGGCTGGGAAATGATCCATGGGGTCGATCAAGAATTGGAAATAAAGGAAACACACGCCGACATTTCTGACATCCTCTGCATACGTTCCACAAAAAATGTTTCAACCGTCTTCGAGGGTGCGGGGTTTTCTGCGATCCGGTTTATGCCGTTTGAGATGCCATTCGACATGGAACCAGTAAAAAGCGCAGTCGAAT
Source organism: Alphaproteobacteria bacterium UBA6544 (assembly GCA_002434595.1). Classification (GTDB taxonomy): domain Bacteria; phylum Pseudomonadota; class Alphaproteobacteria; order UBA8366; family UBA8366; genus UBA6544. The sequence continues at coordinate 435 of DJKK01000077.1, forward strand.
GGTCGGGCAAGGCGACAGATATCCGCATGGCACACCTAAAATCTCATACAATTCAGACGGATAACGGGCGCCTCAGTTTCCGCGGCGCTATGTATCAACCTTGGTGCCACGTAATAGCACAAAAGCTTTGACAGCCGCATTCACTGGCTTGCTCAGATGACCAATCAAGAACCGAAAAAACTGTCAGAATCTGAGCTTTGTCCTCCCGATCTACTCCCCGAGCAAGAAAGGGCATATGAACGCGACGTAGAGCGTCTTTTGCTTGCACGACACGACGAGTTTGTACAGGTCACCTGCCCGGCGTGTGGAAGCCGTTCGGCAAACGCTGAATTTACAAAATACGGCTTAAACTTCATGCGCTGTGTAAATTGTCGCACTATCTATGTGTCACCCCGGCCGTCGGAGACGGTCCTCGCCGACTATTATCAAAACGCAGAAAGTTACCAATTTTGGGCCGCTGAAATTTTCCCGGCCTCAGAATCTGCGAGACGGGAAAAATTACACATCCCTTGGTACGATCGGATCCGCGAATATTGCGCAACTCATGGTGTCAATACCGGCACCTTGGTTGAGATTGGCGCCGGCTTTGGAACTTTTTGCAGCGTTGCACAGGATACCGGCGACTTTAAACGGATCATAGCAGTCGAGCCAACGCCGGGCCTCGCGCGCCACTGTCGAGAACGTGGTCTCGAGGTCTACGAGAAGCGCTTTGAAGATATCGACGGCACCTCACTTCAGGCGGACGTTGTTGTGAGTTTTGAAGTCATTGAGCATCTATTTTCCCCGCGAGATTTCATTTTAACGATAAGACAGATTCTCAAACCGGGGGGTCTATTGGTTTTGTCGTGCCCCAACGGCGAAGGTTTCGACATCGCGACACTTGGCCCTGCCTCTCTCGCAGTCGATGCAGAGCACATAAACCTCTTTAACCCGAAATCCCTCGCATTATTGCTCGAGGCCTCAGGTTACAAGATGCTCGAAGCGTCAACGCCAGGTCGACTGGACGCCGAGTTTGTCCGCGACGCCGCCCAGAAGCATCTAATTGACATAAGCCAAACCCCCTTTCTACAACGAGTTCTCATAGATGACTGGGAACATCTTGGTTGGCCATTCCAGATGTTCCTGGCGGAAAATGGCCTCTCCTCCCACATGTGGTTGGCTGCACAAAAATACGACAGCTCTTAGCGGATGAAAGACGACCCCAAATTGGCAAAACGTGATGGAATCCGCTCTTGTTACACAAGTTGGAGCCAGAGCTATTTTGATACCTATTTGGGCGATGCCGCCGACTACCCACCAGTACATGTCGCACTGATCGACAAACTGCTGAAACAGGCTGAAGCGCGGGCGATCCTGGACGTAGGCTGCGGACCAGCTTCTATGATGCGCATGCTTCACAACGTGGAGCGCGACTTGTTTGGCTTCGATCTGACACCTGCCATGGTCGATGAGGCAAAAATCGTTGGCCGTGAAACCGGAATCCCGGAGGAAAACTTTTGGGTTGGAGATGCGACCGATCCAAATTCCTATACCTCCGGGCCGGTAATACCTGGAAACGGTTACGACGCCCTCATTTGCAGCGGGGTTCTCCCTCATATCGATGACGAAGAGACCACCCCGCTGTTCCAAAATCTGCGCAATACTGTAAAGCCCGGCGGACTGGTTATTGTGGAGGCGCGAAACCAGCTTTTTTCCCTGTTCAGCTTAAATCGCTATTCGCGTGATTTCTTTTTGAATGACCTGATTAGAGCCGACGAACTGAAGGCATCCGCGGAAAAATCAGGTGATGACCCGAGCAAAGTACTGACAGCGGTGGAACAGCTCTTCAAGAATGAACAACCGCCATTACGCACTGGAGATAATAACGCGTTGGGTTATGACGAAATCACATCAAACACGCATAACCCTCTGTTGCTGAAACCGTTCTTCGAGGGTTTGGGTTTCCGCGAAGTCTTTCTGGATTTTTATCACTTCCATCCTCTACCACCGATGTTCGAGCCTGAATTCCCCGACCTGTTTCGACAGCTGAGTTTACAGATGGAGCACTCTAGAGACTGGCGGGGATACTTTATGGCGTCCGCATTTCTAATTTCCGGAATCCGTGAATGATCGGAGCAGACGGATTTGAGATGCACAATACGTGGGGACACTCGTCGCATTTACGCAACCTCTATCGACGCCGGTGCCGACGCGAGGAGCCTGAAATGACCTGCGCCGCGCAGGCAGCAGCGTTGTTAGCCCCATTCAAACCCAAGAAGGGCACCCTACTCGATGCCGGCTGTGGGAGCGGCTATTTTTACCACTCGTTGGCCAGCCGAAATCTGCCGTTGGAATACTACGGCATCGATGCAACGCCGACGCTCATCGACATTGGGAAGGAAGAGCTTTCGACCTTCGGTCTTGCGCCAGAACGCTTGAGGGCAATGCCCATCGAGGAGTTAAACGGATCTGTCGATTTCGTTCTGTGCATGAATGTGTTGACATATTTGGACAATTTTCATGCCGCTCTCGAGCGTCTCCTGAAAGTCGCACGGGTGGGTGTCATTCTGCGTGAGTCGCTCTCAACGATGCCGCAATACGCTTATGTCACTGATACCGAACTCGACAATGACGTTGACCTGAAGGTGCATATAAACACCTACGATCTGCGCGAAGTAACGCAGTTCATCGAACAATATGGTTTCGAAGTTCAAGTACGAACGGATGAACGTACAGGCGGCGCTCCGGAAACGTTTCTCGGCCAAGATCACCACTGGAAGTTTATCGTCGCGACGCGCCGCAGCATCGCAATTGGATCCCAGTCATGACGCGAATAGCGGGTGTGACCGGCCGCTCGGGTCAGACCAATATGACACGATTGGCGGGACAAATGTTGGCACAACTACCTGGTGCCAATACTCTCCTCAAAGCGAGCCCTGGCATTTGCCTCGGACTTTCCGTAGCGGATAATCCTGACATGCATGTGGATGACGGAATTCTTTGCGTCATCGATGGCATAATCTTCAATTTCGGAGAACTTGTCGCAGAAGCACCTGATGGGTACGGCGGCACTCAAGCGAGCCTGATCGCCCACCTTTTCCGTCGAATTGGATTCGAGGCCACGTTAAGCCGACTTAACGGTGATTTCGCCATAGCTCTATATGACCAGTCCAACGCGCAACTTTGGCTTGGCCGCGACAGATTCGGCGCAAAGCCGCTCTACTTTGCGCGCCTGAATGATGGTCTGGCATTTGCCTCACAGCCTTGGGCGCTGATGGCCAATCCGGAAATATCCGCAGAAATCAATCCGCGATATGTCTCCGCGTTTGCCTCCCTGCACTATCGCACCTTCGACAATCGACCTGAGGAATCTCCATACCGGGAT
>DJKK01000216.1 GCA_002434595.1 Alphaproteobacteria bacterium UBA6544
GAATAACGCAATGTGCGCGGGGTCGTTTGGTTATTTCGTGTCCGTGTTAAACCGCTTTGCGGTTTCGTCATAATCGCCGTAGCCAAGTTTCTCGCGAAAATCTGCGAAGGGCAATGCGATGTCCGCATTCGCTTTTCCCGCCCTGAAGGCTTCGAGGCCGGCGAGAATGCCGGCGGCGGCGGGGGAGATCATGCCAGTCGGGTAGGTGCCGATCTTTAGGCCGAGTTCTTCCGCTCGTTTCTGGCTTGGTGTTTCGCGTTTGGCGCCTGGCGAAAGGACCGCGAATGACGGTCGCCCGGCGGCGGCCTCGACGGCGCGGAGGATCTCATCCTCATCTGCGGGTGAGTCAAGAAAGAGGATGTCAGCGCCTTCTTCGACGTACAGCTCGATCCGGGCGAGGGCCTCGTCGATGCCGAGCGTCGGTCGGCAGTCAGTTCGGGCCATGACGAGAATACCTGAATCTTTCGCGGCTTCGACGGCGGCACGCATCTTCATACGGACTTCGTCGCGTGGCAGTACTGGTTTACCGTCCGCAGTCAGCGCGCGGGGCGTAATCTTGTCCTCGATGAGCACGGCTGCGGCGCCCAATCGGCCGTAGGCCCGAACCGTACGCTGGGTATTCATCGCATTTCCGTAACCGTGGTCTCCGTCGGCCAGAACCAATAGATCCGGTGCAGCGGTTCGGGTCATGTTGAGCGAATCCTGCATTTCAGTCGCCGTCAGCAAGTCGAGGTCGGGTCCGCCGATGCGGCTCGCCGCAACGCAGGAACCTGAGAGGAACGCAGTATTGTAGCCAGCCTGCCAGGTCAACTTGGCGCTCAAGCCGTCCCAGACGGCGGGCATTACAAGGAACCCTGGCTCGGCGAGAAGGGCATGAAGACGATCCGGCGGGGTCATACCTATATCCTTATGATGATTCGGTTGGGTGGAAGTCGATATAGGTCTGACATGTCGTGATGAAATGTTGGGTCAATACAAATCAGGCCATCTGTAGTGATAGCGGATGGCGTTTCAGGCCGTTCGGCGGTTTTGACATAGTTGACGAGATCGAGCTCTTGTTCCGAATTCACGCTGGCTTTTGCCATGCCTTCGAAGTTGATGATATTGCGCCAGAACTCCCGACCGAGCAGGAGCATCGGGATCGGCGCAATTTTACCGCTCTGAATCAGGGTCAGTGCTTCGAACAGCTCATTTAGCGTACCGAAGCCGCTGGGGAAGGCGACCATTGCGCGGGCGCGCATTAGAAAGTGAATTTTCCGAATTGCGGAGTATTGGAATTGAACCGACAGATCCGGCGTGAAGTAAGGGTTTGGACGCTGTTCGTGGGGTAGGGTGATATCCAGCCCGATGCTCTTTGTACCGGCGTCATCCGCAGTCCGGTTGGCCGCCTCCAAGATACGTGAGCCGCCGCCGGTCACCACGACATAATCGCGTTTCTGGTCGAATTGGCTTGCCGCTGAGACCATTGAAGCGAAAAGCCGAGCCTCAGTGTGCTACTTTGCGAGAGGGCCGTCCGGGTTCTCGGACAGATCTGCTGCGCGGGCACTCCCGAAGACCATGACCGTCGAGTTTATATTCTGAGCCTGCAGTTCGAGTTCCGGTTTCATCAACTCAAGTTGCCGGCGAACGCCGCGCATCTCATCCTGCACCAAGAAATCCGGATCGTCGAACGCAAGCCGGTAGATTGGTGATAACGTCGGTATGCTATCGATACAGAGGTTTGCATCTTCGCGGCCTTGCCGGGCCAAGGGGTGGCAGGTAGCGCGCAGGAGATCATCTGGTGTCATGGCGGGGCTCCTTTTGTCGGGTGCGTCTCTGAATGAGATTGCGTCGGGCACTCGCGGATTTCAAACGGATCGTTGGGGTCAGTGGATCCGCCTGGACGTCCGGTTATGGCGCTGCAGGAGCTCGCAATGTTCTTTTTGGTAGATTTTGAAACGCCGTAAGTTCCTACACTCTTTAAAGAGCAGGACCATGATTACGAAGGGAATGAAGAAGGCGAGTATTACGAACATGCCGAATACGGCTTCCTCGGCGCGCAGGGGTGCGGTAAGGTCCAGAGACCAGACTACCAATACCGCGACATAACCGGCAAGAATCCGTAAATACATGCGGATGCGGTTGCGTGCCTTGGTTAGGCGCTCTTCGATGTATCGCCACTCATTGTTGGCGTATAGTAGTCGCAATGGGCGGTTGACGGCCTCGCCCTGTTGGCCTTCCTCGTCGTACTTTCGCGGCCAATCCCGGCCGGGCGGTGTGAGTAGCCACAACCGATGATCGGCGCGGCGATCGCGAAACGCCCCCGGATGCCGACGGAAGTAGGCGTAAATGAGGCAATCGGCCATGCCGCCGAGCAGCAGGTAGAGGCCAATGCCGATGGCTGGAAAAAAGCCAATGCCGAAAGCAAAGGATATCGTCTCCGAAATCGCCACATGGTCGCGGCCGTTGACGAGCCATGCGATCAGGGCCCAGAAGTAAATCAGCGGGAGAAAAATGCCGAGTCCGAAATTTAAGAGGGCTTTAGCGAAACGCCTACTGATTTCCGCCTGCTCATCGGGCGTCAAATCAGGAGGTATCGCGTTGGCGGCCGACATGGGAGAAGCAATACATCACGCCACTGCAATCGGGCAAATTCACTTCATTCAGATCGTGCGCGGATCCGCCGCGTATTGGGCACAGATCATTACGAGATTACTTCGCTTGAGCGTCTTTCGGTGACTGTACCCAAGCAAGCGCATTTTTGATAAAGCCCGGAAGCTCTCGTTCGTACAGCGTGTCAATTTCGACCACGACGCTCATGCCGGCACGCAGCGGAGGCTCATACGGGCTGTCGAGCAGCTTGAACTTGATAGGGATGCGCTGGACGACCTTGACCCAGTTTCCAGTCGCATTCTGTGGCGGTAGCAGCGAGAATTCCGCGCCAGTCGCCATGCTGATGCTCTCCACTTTGGCGCGCCAAACATGGTTCGGGTAGCTGTCGACCTGAATGACCGTATCCTGGCCGACCTTTACATGCGTGAGGTCGGTTTCCTTGAGGTTGGCTTCCACCCAGATGTTGTTGGTTCCAACGACTGAGAAGATTGGCGTGCCTTCTCTTACGAACTCGCCGGGCTCGAGC